>JACIWW010000002.1 GCA_014360905.1 Chloroflexota bacterium | reverse complement strand
TAGCTCCTCTTGCAAGGCAGCTACTTGTGCGCGCAAAGTATTGTTCTCAGCACGGAGGGCAACGACTTCTTCTTCCAGTGTCATGTGCTCAGTATACCACAGCTAGCCCTAATCTGAACAATTACACTGCGCAAGACGCACAGCTTTGTTAGCATTATACTGTGAAGTATAATCCAGGCAAGTTTCCAGAGGGAGGGTTGTCATGCCTCAAGGGATCACCATTGTGGGGTTAGGCCCGGGGGCGCCGGGTCTTCTTACTGCAGAAGCACAACACGTTTTGCAGAGCGCAGAGGAAATCTATTTGCGCACCAAGCGGCATCCTACAATAGAGGGCTTGGCGCTATCAGCAAAGATTTATTCCTTTGATGATATCTACGAGCGTGCTGCTACCTTCGAACAGGTCTATGATGAAATTGCTTCTAGGATTGTGGATTTGGGCCAGCGTGCGCATGGTGTCATTTATGCCGTGCCTGGCCACCCCCTTGTAGGAGAGGCGTCCGTACAGCGCATCCTCATTCTCGCCAATCAAGTTGGATTGCCGGTGCGCATTGTAGCAGGCTTGAGCTTCATAGAGCCAGTGTGCGCCAAGTTGAAACTAGATCCATTGAATGGCTTGCAGTTGGCTGATGCGACCACGCTGGCCATGTCCCATTATCCAGTGTTTAATCCCGACCTGCCGTTGTTGATTGGTCAGCTTTACAGCCGGGATCTCGCTGCTGATGTCAAGTTGGTACTGTTGATGGCCTACCCTGATGAACATTCAGTTATGTTGATTCAAGCTGCAGGGACTGAAAAGGAAACGCTCTCCACGATGCCGCTCTATGAACTGGATCGCTATGCGGGGATCGATCACCTGACCTCGTTATACGTACCGCCGCTTTCTCAACCAGGCTCCCTCGCCACATTTCAGGAAATAGTGGCGCATTTGCGTGCGCCTGAGGGTTGCCCCTGGGATCGTGAGCAAACGCATCGTTCGCTACGCCCGTTTCTGCTTGAGGAAACGTATGAGGTGTTGCAAGCTCTCGATAATGAGGATTTAACCTCTTTGAAAGAGGAGTTGGGCGACCTTTTGTTGCAGATTCTGTTGCATACCCAGATTGCCATCGAACAAGATGAATTCAAGATGGCAGACGTCGTCTCATACATCGTGGCCAAATTGAAGCGCAGGCACCCCCATGTCTTCGGCCAGGTGCAAGTCTCAAGTGCTCAGGAAGTGTTGGCTAACTGGGAGCGAATAAAGAGCGAAGAAAAGGCACTTCAACACCACGGCGAAGAGAACTATGTTGGAGCAGCAGAGCTCCTAACAGGCATCTCCCCTTCCCTTCCCGCTCTGGCGCGAGCACAAGCACTGCAGTACCGAGTGGAGCGCGCAGGGTTGGATTGGCCGGATATAGAGCATGTATGGTCCAAAGTAGAAGAGGAGTGGAAAGAGCTGCGCGCAGCACATAAAAAAGTGGCACAAGAAACAGAGCTGGGTGATTTATTGTTTTCCCTGGTAAGCCTGGCGCGGTGGATGCATCTGGATGCTGAGAGTGCATTGCGCGAAGCGACAACACGCTTTGAGCAGCGCTTTCGGGAAGTGGAGCGGAAATGTGCTGAGCGTGGACAACAACTACAAGACCTGGAACCGTTAGAGCGGGTAAGGTTATGGAATAATACGAAAAAGCAACACGGCTAACTCTCGAGATCAGCCCGGAGCACGGAAGGCGCATCCGCCTACCTGCAGGTCTCGCTCTGCTCTCTGTGGCATGAGAATTGCTTCCGGCTAATTCTCGTTCAGTAGATAGTTAGCCGTGCTAGCAGTCGGGGCGAGAGGATTTGAACCTCCGACCCCAGCGGCCCGATCGCTGTGCGCTACCAAGCTGCGCTACGCCCCGATAGTAGTTTCTATTATACACGATTCTAAAATTAGGGCAAACTGTAACTGTTCAGATTTGAGGTAAAGAATCTTAAGCGAGCAAGCTCATGTCACAAGATGTAGTAGTGCCACGATAGCTAGGCACTAATAGTAGAAGCCGAGCTATCCACAATCCACTGAACCTAGCCCTAATCTGAACAATTACGGCAAACTCTCACATCAATGGATATATTTGCTGCGCCCTGCAAGCAGCAACGTCAATCAAGCGTGCAAAACCCTTCGGGTCAAACAACTCGCGTCCAAAGTATCCTTTGCGACAAGCTTCTTCATATTGTTGATTGCCCGACTGTAACGCAGCCTCAAAATCCTCTGTGCCCGTCATCGTAGTTTCGAGGAATTCGTATTGATCAAGGCCAGGCCAGATATGCCAGCCAACAAAAGCATGCCCAGGAGTGATGACAATCACCGGTTCGAGACTAGCCAACTCCAGCAAGCTGGCATACAACACCGTGCCATCAATACAGTTGGCACGGCTTTGGCTTTCGTGCAGACTGGTTATAGGCAACCGCACGCGCTGTGTGATTTGTCCTTCCTGCTTGCCAAAATTCAGCGGTGAATTCACATACGCTAAACCTGCATCCTTTTTCAGAGCTTGGTAAATCGCACGTACTTGCTCCCGTACTATCAAACGCGCTTCTGCCGCGCTATTTGCACCTTGGTAACCTGCGATGCAGTGGTTAGGATGATACTCGACTGCCTTGCGCAGGAGGTTTTCTATCTCTGGCATGTGGGGTGTAACGAATGCGCAAAGGTGGTGGGTCAAATCAACAATTTTGCCATCAGGCGCATGGACGCCTAGCAGGGCAGTATCGTAAGCATGGAGTTTAACAGGGTAAGTCTGGTCATGCAAGAGCAATTCCTTGCCAGAGCCAAATTGGTACACCGTGACACGCAGGGTAGCAGGGCGGATCTCGGTCAAAGTCGTACAGGGGCCAAGTTGTAGCAGAGGTAGAAGCGCTACTTCGGTGCATTTACCAGCCGGCACGGTAACGCTGGATACAGCTTCATCGCTGAAACCTTCTATGGTGGCCCTAGCATAGATTTGCGCCAGTTTGTGTTTGCCACGATTGTCTATCGTAATTTGAACCAAAGGAAATTCGGCTTCTGACAAATTGTGACAGAAGGCGGTGGGAATGATGGATGTGAGAAGCCTAACTCTTAGCCTTGGTGCAGTGCTTTCTGAGGGAGCTTCAGCCTGGGCGATGCCTGCTTCCTCAGCTAGGTGCTGGATTGCTTGCGCATACAAGGCATTGTGAGGCAATGCCATTCCATTCTGTTCGCGGATAATGCCCAATAAGCGCAGTTTTTCGTAGCGAAGGCTCAGACGTCTAAAAGGCGTGGGGTGCTGCACAACCTGGAAGGCTGTATCCAGCAAAGCAGGGTCCTGAAGCATATTATGTAGATGGCGGATGTTTTCATCGTTGCTGAGCATCTCTTGGCACGCTTTCATGGCCCAGGATGGCTCAGGCGGGCTGTTTTCCATGTCAGCAAAGTCAGCGAGGTGAGCGGCCATGCGTTGAGTCAGGTAGGGATGACCATGTGTCTGTCCATAGATGGCTTCGGCGAGTTCATGGATCCGTCCCACCTTCATGGAGGTGCCAGAAAAGCCATAAGCCATTAACTGCTTGACCTCACCAAGTGAGAGATCGGGCAAGTAGACGTTGGTAGCGATGTTGCTAAATGGGGAAACTACCGTCATGGTGAGGTTGAGCAACTCGCTGCCACCAGCAAGCAGAAAGATGAAACGGCCCAGTGCCTCGAATCCGGTCAAGAAACGATCGCTGAACACAGCACGCAGCACATTGGCCATGTATATTGCCGTCTTTTCTGGTAGAGAGCCTATTCCATCCAACAGTATAGCAACCCTGCCCACTTGTGCTGGCAGTTCATTGAGCAATTGCTCAAATTCTGGTCCGCTGCTGATTCGATCCGCGATATGCAAGAGAGAGAAAAGTCCCAATTGCTTCACTATTTCTGTGGCCATAAATTGGAAGAGCCCAGAAGGAGTGGCATCTGGGATCAATCGCAGGTTGACCAGAACAGGGGGTAAGTAAGGAGCGATCTCCTTTTGCAGCCGATAGAGAAAGCTGGTTTTGCCCGTTTGCCTGGCACCTACTACCGTGACATATGAGTTGAGCGGGCCCAGGCAAAGGTCGCGTACTTTTCTCAATTCCTTTTTGCGTCCGACGAAAAGCTCACTATCGGCAGGCAAGGGACCTATAAAGTGGAAATGTCCCATACGTAATTTCTCCACAGCGTGCATTTGCAGGATTAGTTTAACTCGTTTGTCATTTAATCTACATATTACACGAGTTCCGCACTACCAGCAAACGGTCTTGACAACGGTTTCGCTATCATCTTTGCAGCAAACAAGGACCCACATCCATTTCCTGGAGCAGCTCGCCGCGTAGACCCATATTGCTTAGCTCCAGCAGTCGCACAGGCAGGATGCGGTTATGCAGATGCAGGTCACTGGTGACCTCGACGCGGATATAGTTATCGGTCAGACCGCTCCAGCGATCACCTATGGCGTGTTCCCAGAGGACATCCATTGTTCTGCCGATGAACTGGTGGTGAAACGCCTCAGCGCTATACCTGGCAATGCCGAGCATGAGATTGCTTCGCTTCTTCTTGATGGATGGATTGACTTGGCCAGACATTGAAGCGGCTGCTGTGCCAGGTCTCGCTGAAAAGGGGAAGACATGGATGCGCGCAAACTTCATCGCAGCCACGAAGGCAGCACTCGTGGCAAATTCTTGCTCATCTTCTCCAGGGAAACCAACAATAATATCGGTGGTCACGGCTAAATTGGGTATCCAGTCACGAGCAGAAGAGAGCAGGTCGCGGTATTGAGCAGTAGTGTAGCGGCGATTCATCCGTTGCAGCGTGGCATCGCATCCACTTTGCAGGGGCATGTGCAAATGACGGCACATGCGCGGGTTCTCCCAGAGATGTAACAGCTCAGGTGTCAAATCCCATGGCTCGATCGAAGAGAGCCTGAGGCGCGGGAAGTCAGTATTGGCAAGTATGGCACGTATCAGGCCGGCGAGTGTTTCGCCCTGCTCACGGCCATAGGCACCAATATGCACACCCGTGAGCACGATCTCCTGATAGCCCTCTTCCTGCCTGGCGATGATTTCGCCCAGGATGTCTGCCAATGGCCGGCTGCGCTGTTTCCCGCGGGCAATGCGCACGACACAATAGGTGCAGGCATTGTCGCAGCCATCCTGGATCTTCACGAAAGCACGGGTATGTCCGAACGACCTATGATGGGGGCTGATGATTTGGCACTGGAGCGATAGGCCAACTTGTTCCGCGATGGTTTCCAGCAGTCGTTCCTTCGCGTCCGTGCCCAGCACGAGGCTGACACCAGGCAGTTCTCTTATTTCATTGGGGTTCATTTCAGCTTCACAGCCTGTAACGGCAATTTGAGCGAGTGGATTGGCCCTGTTGCAACGCCGTATGATCTGATGCGACTTGCGTGCTGCTACATGGGTAACGGTACACGTATTGATAATGCACAAATCAGCAGTGTCAGGACTTGCCACAATAGTATGTCCTGCTCCCACTAAACGCCGAGCCCAGCTTTCGACTTCGCTTTGATTAAGTTTACAACCCAGGGAAGTAAGGTATACGCGCATGTTCCTTTGGTTTTGTCTGCTCTATCTTACCATTCTATAATGATTAATGGAAAAGGTAAAGAGGAGTGCCATTATGTTCCACTTTGTGCGTGAAAGCTTTGTGTTTATCATGGCCAATCTTTTCGATATCACTCTGGCTACGATAGCTTGGCTGCTTCTGCAACTGCCGATCATTACTGGCCCTGGCGCAACCGTGGCGCTATATCACTTTGCTCGCCAAGCTTTGTTACAGGATGAAGCCCAATTCAAGGACTTTGTTCAGGGGCTGAGGAAGTACTTTTGGAAGGGTTGGCTGATTGTATTGCCCTATGGATTGGTCATTCTCGTGCTCATTTATGACATTGTCTTTTTCTTCTCTGCGGAGCAGTCACTAGCCAGGCTTTTGGCCAGTATACCAATGGCGATATTTTCTCTCTTGTTGGTCGTGCAGACCTATGCCTTCGTATTCTTCGTCCGTGAAAATGGTCAGTTTTGGCCAGCTATCAAGAAAGCGTTTCTGTTGGCTATATCGGATATCGTATTTACAGCAGTACTGATGCTATTTGTGTTCTTGTATTTCATTGCACTGTATGCAACTCGGATTGGTCTCGCAATCCTCTTCGTTGGGCCAGTAGCGATGCTACAAAGCAAAGCGGTGCAGTACCTGCTAACCAAACGAGGTATCGCGTTCTGAGTAAAGCAGGCTCAGAATGCTCTTTCCAACGCTTTGCGCAGCGCTTGCTCTTCAGCAGGCAACACTGTGCGCAAGTCAAGCACAAAGCAATCTTTCTCAATGCGTCCTAAAAGTGCTGGAGATCCCAGGCGCAGCCGCCTGGCCAGTTCTTGGGGAGCATCAGTGCGAATAGCTGCCAAGTATGTTGGCAAAGTCTCACCAGGCAGCGACCCTCCTCCAACAGTAGACCATCCCTCCGTTATCTCAGCTTGCACACCCATTGCGCGCAGCCATGCAACTAGCGTTAATGCGCGCGATTGAATTTGCTCAGCATCCATGGCAATCATTTTCCAGACGGGAATCTGTTGGGTTGCTTCACCCTTCAAGTAATGAAGCAAAGTGGCCTGCAGCCCGGCGAGAATGCTCTTGCTGACCCGCAAAGCCCTAGTCAGTGAATGACGCTTGAGGGCTTCGACAAGGTTTTTTCTCCCTATGATGATCCCGGCCTGAGGGCCGCCTAGGAGTTTGTCACCGCTGAAGCAAACGAGGTCAACCCCGGTAGCTAGGCTTTCCTGGACGGTGGGTTCGTGGCTCAGGCCAAATTGTACAGTATCCAACAACGCCCCGCTGCCCAGGTCTTCGATAGCAAGCAAGCCATGAGCGTGCGCCAGGTTTGCCATATCCGCCAGTGGTGTCTCGTGGACAAACCCAAGGATGCGAAAATTGCTGCTGTGTACGTGCAGCAACATAGCTGTATTTGGGGTAATAGCTGCTTCATAATCGTGCAAGTAGGTGCGGTTAGTCGTTCCTACCTCGACCAAGTGTGCTCCACTTTGTGCCATAACCTCTGGAATGCGAAACCCTCCACCAATTTCTACAAGCTGTCCCCTGGAAATGATGACTTCACGCCCCTTGGCTAGGGCCGTCAGGATAAGGAGCACCGCAGCAGCATCGTTGTTGACCACCAAGCCCGCTTCCGCCCCGGTCAAACGGCATAACAATGCCTCTGCGTGCATATAGCGCGAGCCCCGTTCCCCGGCTGGAAGGTCGTATTCCAGATTGCTGTATGCGCTCGTCTCACGCATGGCTTCCTGCGCTGCCTGGCTGAGCGGAGCACGTCCCAAGTTGGTATGGATGATGACGCCGGTAGCGTTAATCACCGGATAGAGGCTGGGACGCAGTACGCTGGACAAGTGAGTTGCTACCCAGCTGCAAAGTTCTGCTGTATCGGGACACGCTTCACCGTCCAGGATAGCCTGGCGCGTATCGGCGAGGACCTCCTGAATCGCCGTTACAACTAGCTCATGGCCATGCTCTTGCAGCAATGCTTGAATAGCAGCCTGTTTCAGAAGCCTATCTACACTTGGGAGTTTTCTCAATTCCTTTTGCATCTCTTGCTTAGCTATTGCTTTCATGTTCGCTCTAACTCGCTCCATCCATAGATGCGGAGGTCAATTCGTCCATCAGGGTCAAATCGAATGCCTTCGTCTTCTAGCAGCACGCGTTGTAGGTTAAAACCACCCGGCAAAGCATGTGTACTTAAAGCTCCCTGCGCATTGACCACACGGTGCCAAGGCACATTGTCTGGACAGACGCGCATTGCCCAACCAACGAGACGGGCACCTCTTGGTTTGCCAAGCGCGGCTGCGATTTGTCCATAAGTAACAACGTGTCCCGCTGGCACTTGGCTCACAAGTTCATATACATTTTGAAAGAAGTGAATATCACTTTGAGATTCCATCTTACGGTTCTCTATTTCCAAGTCAAGCCGGGACACACATCGAGCTCCCAGGCGGATCGTTCGCCAGACATGTGCTTGAAGTAGCCAGCTGAAGCTACCATGGCGGCGTTGTCCGTGCACAATGCGGGTGGTGGATAACGCACTGGCACATTCACCTGGGCCGACATTTTCTGACGCAGCAGTGTGTTGCTTGCTACGCCACCTGCAAGCAGCACTTCTTTCACCTGGAATTCCTCTGCAGCACGCTTGGTCTTCTGCACCAGGACGTCCACCACAGCAGCCTGGAAACTAGCTGCCAAGTCGGCCAACGGCAACTGGCGCAATGGCGATGCTGTATGCACAGTGATAAGCCTGGAGCGCTGTTTGGCAGGTTGCTTACCTGCTCCTTCGTATTTCTGCACGATGCGTAGCACAGCAGTCTTGAGGCCGCTGAAACTGAAATCATAGCCATCTTCGAGCATTGCACGGGGCAAATCGAACCTATTGGGATTGCCACCTTCGGCAGCAGCCTGAATTGCCGGTCCCCCGGGATAACCTAATCCCAAAAGGCGTGCCACTTTATCAAATGCTTCTCCTGCTGCATCGTCCAAAGTGCGGCCTAGCACCCGATACTGCCCATGGCCAGTCATTAACACCAAATCAGTATGCCCTCCAGAGACAATCAGACAAATAAGTGGAAATTGTGGTGGAGGGATGTGCTCCATGTCGTGTAGCGTATGAGGCATATTGGATCGTGTATCGCGCGGCAAAATCAGCCAGTTTGCATAGAGATGGGCCTCGAGATGGTTCACACTAATGAGTGGTAACCTTTTGGCCCAGGCAATCCCTTTAGCCACATTGACACCCACGAGCAGTGAACCGACCAGGCCAGGTCCCGTAGTAACTGCCAGTGCATCCAATGAAGCCCAATCTGCTCTGGCCTGGACTAACGCTTCCCTGATAACAGGTACAATATCCAAGATATGCTGTCGAGAGGCTATCTCAGGAAAGACCCCGCCATAGCGACGGTGCAAGTCAATTTGTGAGGCGACCACATTGGAAAGGATCTCGCGGCCGTCTGCCACTACCGCTGCGGCGGTTTCATCGCATGAAGTTTCTAGACCCAATATCAACGACATCAGGTTCCTGCTAACCAGCAAAAGTTAGAGTATTCCAATTTGGGCTGAAGGCTATCGCATTCTCTCATCCCAAACACCTAATGGCGCCCTATCACTCAGGTAGTAGGGCCAGATATAGTTTACTCCCGTTGATCAAATAGATCTTCCTCTGTTCTTCATCGACATAGAGACTTCTCAGAGCATCCATATAGCCCGGGTCTTGGGCACGGAATTGCTGCAAGAATTCGCCAGCTTTGCTGAATTGCACGATGCGTTGCTGCTCGGCGTCAGCGACGTAAACGTACCCTCCTTCATCCATGAACCCGGAAGCGAAGATGCAGGAGGGTCTTTTTAATGGTTCATCCAGGTTGCTCTGCGGGAAGGGAACGTTGGTGCCCTCCTGATATTTCGAGATCCTACCATCAGCGTGCAGTACATAGACATTGCCATCAATCGCCATATCTACGGCGCTACTTATATCGGATATGGCTTCAGTCTGGAAGTAGTCGCTAGGGGAACCGCCGTAGCCAGTATTGGTGAGTCCATACCGTAGCACGCGGTTAGCGCCAGGGTCAAGCAAATAAAGACGGCCGTAATAGCCTGCTGCAGCCACTGGCGTGACCCACGGGCTGGTATCAGCCAAGTCAAGGTAGCGCAATCCTAAGACCGGGTTGTATTCTAGGGTATGTCCTTTTTGATCCAGAATCACTAAGGTATTTGTCCCTCGTTGGCCCGCTGCTTCCACCCAAGCGATATCCAGCAGCTCATCTATCGTGATCGTGCCGTGCGCATCGCCTTTGCGCATTAGTACCGGATCCGTCGGGAGGACTTGCAGATCGTCGCCAGCCTCATTCAGCAGGTATTTGTAAACTCGATCTGTTCCCACATCAAGCACGTACACATCTATGCCCTGCACAATCACGGTGCTCAATTCGCACTTGGCACTTTCTGTATCCGGAAACTCTTTCAACAATCGCAGAGGCAAACGAACCACATGATTGATGCGATCCAACCACTCCGATATCTCTTTGCGTTGCTCCGGCAGTGCTGTATCCTCTGGTTTTAGTTGCATTGCCTCATCGAGCAGGGTCAGCGCTTCAGTCAGTTTGGTACGCCGCTCTGCATCTGTAGAGCTTGCCTGTGCGCTTGTTCTGGCCTCCTGCACGTTTTGCAGAAGCTGTTGGAAGTGTGCTTGGCGCGCACGATCATGCTGGAAGCGCGTAAAGGCAAGGAGCAGGACAATCGCTAAGGGTATTAGCAGGGCAATCCACAGCCATCTGCCGTTAACTTGTGCTGGAGCTTTTGCTCTATCTTTGCGTGCGTACTGTCGTTGCCGCTTGCTACGTTGTGCAGCTTCTGGTTCGGGCAATACCCGTGACAGCAGTAAGGCGAGGTTGTGTCCTAGACCAACCAAAAATCGCCAGATGGATTGGAGAGCCGCTTTGAGCGATATCATCTGCGGCAGTCCTTTCGCCTCTTCTAGTTCCTCCTCTTCTAATAATTCCTCAGCCGTTTCTCGCTCTGCTGCCGTCGGAATGAGCATCTCGCGTACGGTGGAAGAGATTCTGCTCCACATGCCTGCTCGCTTGGCAGTACCTGTAAGCTTCGGAGCAGCCTCTGCAGACATTGGACTAACCTCTAATATTTCAATAATCAGTGCGGATGCATCTCTTCCTCCAGCAAGTGCTTCCAAGTTTTCGCGTACACTGTAGGCATCCCGATGGGCAATGGCGCTGGTTATCTCAGCCTTGCTCACTAGTTTAGCCAGTGGAGTAGAGGCCAGGATGAGCACGTCTCCCTCTTGCACATGGAGGTGAAATAGATCTGGCTCGATGTCGCGGCGAAGTCCCAGTGGTGGATGCCTGCTGATGTCCACATCTTGTAGCCTCTCGCTAGTGAGCCAAGTGGATTCCTTGGGCAAGATTTGGAACATTCCTCTACCAATATGATAGAGCAAGGCAGGGCCCGATTGTCCGACGTAGGCATCACGGTCCTTTAGCACTACACAAGTTATGCCTGCAACGCCGCGTTGCTCGCGCGGAGCGTTGAGGTTCTCCTCGAATAGATAGACATTAGCTGCTTTGATTACGGTGCGAATACCAGCGGTAATGCTGCCAGAAGCGTGAAAGTATTCCTGAGCAATCTCGATAATCCGTTGCTGGACTTGGGCATGATCTGGGAAGTTACCGATCGTCTCTACCAATACATAGAGGTTGCCCCGTCCCTTGCGGTAGGGAATGATTGCCGAATATTCGCTGACGCTCAGGTTATAGGCTTTCTCCTGTCGAACCCCGTTCACGATACTGAATGAGTCTACAGATGTACGCAATCTTCCACTCATTTTGTATCCCCTTTCTTTGCATCGGGAATAAGAGCAGATGCCGGTAAAAGCACAAGATATGCGTTTTTCATCGCCTCGCTAGGTATCTCCTATCACCCGTTGTGCATATTCCAATAACTTCTCAACACGTTGTTTATCTACCTGGCGAGCTTGCAGATATTTTTGCAGCACTTCGAGTGGCGTCATCTGCTCTATGTTTTGATTCGGCCCCAGGCGTAAACGCGATTCGCGTCGGATATCCCTGACAATAGCAGCCACCTTGAACGCCTTATCCAATAGGCTATGGATCTCGTTATCATTCAGCAGATGATTTTTCTCTGCTGTAGTATGGATAATTAAACGGACGATCGCCTCCTGGAACTCGTGCCGGGCAATGGCTTCGCGAACCTGCACCATCGGATCGACGCCATCTGCTTGCACCTCAATGGTGACAAAGCGTCTGGTGCTAGTCAGTTTCACAAATTGGTAATGCGCTTGGCCCCTCTCGACTTGGGCTACGACAAAGCCCTTGTCCTCCTTTTCTTCTCCGAAATCAACACGATCAAGGCTGCCACTGTAGACAATGGGAGGATTGCGCGCAAGTTCTTGATGCCGGTGAATGTGGCCCAGAGCCACATAGTCAAAGGTTTGATTGGTCAGCAAATTGCGCGGTAGGACAATATCGTGGCCCAGCATGACGCTTCGCTCTGAACCGTATACAGCTCCCTGCACTGAACCATGCGCTGTCAGAATAGTGGGTACGTGGGGGTCGAGGGTTGCTACTGTTTCCAGCAGGTGTTTTTCGACGGCAGCAATAGTGAATTCCTCGAGCTCTGCCAGAGTGCAATTTTTATATTCGTCGCGGCTGAGCAGGTGGCTGCGCAGTATCCATGGCAAGGCGACAATCTGTAATGGCCCAGATCGAGTCTGAATAAGATGACTGGCAAGCTTGCGACCAACATAGACATTGGGTACTTCGAGGGTGGCAAAGATATCCAAGGTGTTTGCGCGTCCCATCGTGCTGGGTATGTCGTGATTGCCTGTTAGTAGAAACACCGGGATATTGGCTGCAGCCAGCCGATGTATGCGCCGAGCGAACTCACGCTGGTGCGTGGGGTTCGGGTCGCGGTTTTTGTAGGCATCGCCCGCAAATAATACCAAATCAACACGCTCTTGTAAGGCATATTCCACCAATTCATCAAAGGAGCGCAAAAAATCCAGAAGACGTGTGTGCAATCCGGTGGCAGCATCGAGCCGACCGTAGTTCTCTACCCCAAGGTGCAAATCAGCGAAATGAAGGACCTTGACCATGCTTCATTCCCATTCGATAGTGGAAGGTGGCTTGCTGGTGATGTCGTAAACGACGCGATTCACTCCGGGCACCTCGTTGACAATCCGGCTGGAAATACGAGCCAGCAAATCGGCGGGCAATCGTGCCCAGTCGGCAGTCATGCCATCTTCGCTCACCACGGCACGAATAGCAAGGACATGGGCATAGGTTCGGCCATCGCCCATTACGCCAACGCTCCGCACCGGCGTAAGAACAGCAAAGTACTGCCAAATGTCTTTGGACAGACCTGCCGATGAGATTTCCGAAGTGACAATTGCATCTGCCGCGCGCAATAATTCCAAGCGTTCCCTGGTAACCTCGCCGATGATGCGCACTGCCAATCCCGGGCCAGGAAAGGGCTGGCGATACACAATTTCATCTGGCAGGCCTAATTCTTTGCCGATACGGCGCACCTCGTCTTTGAATAGATAGCGGAGTGGTTCGACGAGCTTGAGTTCCATGTTTGCTGGCAAACCACCCACGTTGTGATGGGTCTTGATACGAGCGGCAGTACGTGTATCTGCGGCATTGCTTTCGATAACATCTGGGTACAGTGTGCCTTGCACAAGAAATTGCACATCTCTATATTTACGTGCTTCAGCTTCAAATACGCGGATAAACTCGTGACCGATGACGCGTCTCTTCTCTTCTGGGTCGCTTATCTCACTTAGAGCCTCTAGGAAACGCTCTGTCGCATCGACATAGACCACCTGCAATCCCAGATGACGGCGAAATAAATCTAAATTGTACTCTGCTTCTCCAAGACGGAGCAACCCGTGGTTCACAAAAATGCCCGTCAGACGCTCGCCAATCGCTCTTTGTGCCAGAGTAGCAGCAACGGTCGAATCAACGCCCCCCGATAGAGCACAAATCGCCTTGCCCGAACCAACTTGTGCACGAATCGCGGCGATAGCCTGGTTGATAAACGCAGCGGGCTGCCAAGTTCCGTGACAGCCACAGATGCGATAGAGGAAATTGCGCAGAATGTACGGCCCGTAGGCAGTGTGAGCAACCTCGGGGTGAAACTGCAGGCCATAGATGCGCTGTTGCTCATCCCCAAAGGCAGCAATCGGGACGCTAGCAGTGCTGGCCAGTGGTTGGCAACCTGGAGGCAGAGCCTGCACTTGGTCGCCGTGGCTCATCCATACGTGCAGCGTGGAAGGCAAACCACAAAAGAGGGGATTGTGTGAATCCAATACACTCAGCTCGGCGGGCCCGTATTCGCGATAGGTAGCTGGCACTACTCGGCCACCCAGCTCATGGGCCAACAGTTGCATGCCATAGCAGATGCCCAGGATAGGCTTTCCTTCTGCGAGCAGGTATGCCGGTAACCGTGGAGCAGAGGAATCGTAGACGCTGGCCGGCCCGCCGGACAGGATAAAGCCCATCGGCGCAAGGCTTCTGATTGCTGCTGGATCTTCGCTATAACGAAATATCTGACAGTAGACACCACATTCGCGCACACGTCTGGCAATCAATTGGCTGTACTGAGAGCCAAAATCCAGTATGGCGACGGTTTCATGCTGATGAGCCTGCTCCGAACCCGGCTGCAGCTCAGTAGGGTGTGCTGTCAACGTTCTTTCCTTTCGCTAGTCTCCGAAGAAAATAAGGCCATTGCTCATATCCGTGATGGTTACCAGCGACTCGATAGGCACATTGTATTGCGACTCGAGGTATGCTCGTCCGCCCTCGAACGTTTTTTCAATCACGGCACCAATGCCCACCAGGGTAGCTCCGCTTTGCTGCACGATACGAGCCAAGGCAGCGATCGTCTGCCCTGTGGCCAAGAAATCGTCAATAATCAGGACCCGGTCATTCCATTGCAGCACTTCCGGGGAGACGAGCAGTTCCACGGTATATCCTTTAGTGTGCGATGGGGCAGTTGCACGGTAAGCATTCTCAGGCATCGTAATGGGCTTGGTTTTGCGGGCATAAATGACTGGCACGCCAAGTGTCAAGGCTGTGGTCAAGGCAGGGGCGATGCCGGAGATCTCTGCCGTGAGCACCTTGCTTGCACCGACATGGGAGAAGCGGCGACCCAATTCATGTCCCACAGCCATCATCAAATGGGCATCTACTTGGTGGTTGATGAAGCTGTCCACTTTGAGAATGCCTCGTCCAAGGTTGCGTCCTTCGCGTACGATCCTCTCGCGCAATTCATGCATGGCAGTCTCTAGCCTCCTTATGGCAAGCTATTGAGTGGAATGCTTGTGGCGTTGTCCTACTCGTGCGTTTGTCAAATTATACAGATGCGTTAATCTTTAGGCAAACGTGGCGGGTGCAAACGCAGTAAGTTGTTGGCATTTTGACGCATTTGCATTAAAATATAAATAACTGCTGTTAGCAGATAACAATGGCTTCAAGGAGGAAGTGGAATGAAATTAGCACAGAGAATGTCTCGCCTAGGTACAGAAACCGCGTTTGAGGTGCTCGTCAGAGCCAAGGCTTTGGAGGCACAGGGCCGCGAGGTGATACATCTGGAGATTGGCGAACCTGACTTTGATACACCTTCTCATATCATCGAAGCGGCCTGTCGCGCTTTGCGCAGCGGCTACACGCACTATGTGCCATCTGCTGGAATTCCCGAATTGCGCGAGGCAATCGCTGAAGATGTCAGCAAATCGCGGGGCATTCCGGTGAATCCCAATCAGGTCGTCGTTACTCCCGGTGGTAAACCCATCATGTTCTTTGTCATCCTGGCTCTGGCCGAGTCAGGTGATGAGGTGATTTACCCCAACCCAGGCTTCCCGATTTACGAGTCCATGATCAATTTCGTAGGAGCCAAACCAGTGCCTCTGCGCCTTCTGGAAGAGCGCGAATTCAATTTCGATGTGGAGGAGTTACGCAGCAAGATTACCCCACGCACCAAACTGATCATCATCAACTCGCCCCATAACCCTTGTGGCAGCATGTTGTCCGGGGAGGATCTGGCTGCGATAGCGGAGATCACATCCAAATACGATGTCATGATTCTTTCGGACGAGATCTATAGCCGCATTGTGTACGATGGCGAATTCGTCAGCATCACGAGCTTACCCGGTATGGCTGAGCGCACCATTATCCTGGATGGCTTCTCCAAGACATATGCCATGACCGGTTGGCGGATGGGCTACGGTGTCATGCCCGAGGCATTGGCTGGTCAAGTTGCCAAGCTGATGACTAACTCGAATTCATGCACTGCAGCCTTTACCCAGGTTGCCGGCGTAGAGGCACTCAAAGGGCCACAAGATGAATCGTACAAGATGGTGGCGGCATTCAAAGAGCGCCGTGATTTTATTGTGAAGGGTCTGAATGCTATTCCCGGCATTCGTTGCCTGCTACCCAAGGGCGCCTTCTACGTATTCCCCAACGTCAAGGAACTCGTTAAAAAGGGGAAATTTGCTAATACCAAAGCACTGGCAGATGCATTGCTGCAGGAAGCGGGTGTTGCCACGCTCTCTGGCACTGCCTTTGGAGAGTATGGCGAGGGATATTTGCGCCTATCCTACGCCAATTCGATTCAAAACCTCGAGAAGGCATTGCAGCGCATTGGTGAATTCGCTGCCAAATATCAATAGGCGCTCCAGAATCTCCTCTATTACACAGGAGCCCCTTTCTGGCCAGAAAGGGGCTCCTGCATTTCTGTCGTTTACCCTCCGCACTTACTCGTCAGTCAACCACAGCGCCCTTGAATGCAATGGGGAGATAAAGTCGGTGCGGCGTCGCAGTGGGAGTGCTCGTCGGGGTGCTCGTCTGCGTAGCCGTTGGAGTAGGGCTAGGTGTTACTGTCGGCGTAGCCGTGCTCGTCGCCGTAGGTGTGACCGTGGGGGTTTCCGTGGGTGTACTGGTGCATGTTGGGGTTGCAGTGGGCGTGTTGGTTGGTGTTTCCGTTGGCGTTGCAGTTGGTGTAAACATTGGTGTGTTGGTAGGGGTATTGGTAGGCGTATTGCTCGGTGTAGGCGTAGTTGGGGGATTCCACTCCACCCAAAGCCAGGGATGTCGGTCGCGATTCACAAAGCGCGCAGAGTAGAACACTGCTAGACCTGTGTGCACAGCACCAGGTTTGCCAAGCAAGGCCAAGCCGTGATTCTCGCCGTTGACCCACTGCTGCACAATGCTCGTAACTGGAATCTCGACCCACTTGTCCATACCAGTCAACTCAGCAACTTCATTAGGGTCATGGCTTTGGCAGCGGTCTTCTTCACCACGGCAACCAGGGAGTGCCCAAGGCACGGCGTATGAAGCTCGGTTCCAGGTAGCTTCTTGGGGAACCCAATCCTTTTTGACACAATAGGCAGCCAACTCACATGGTTCGCGGTAATGCTCAGGGCTCAGATCGGGTGGCACATACAGGTAAAGGTATGCTACTACGACCGCGGAGCCTGGCGGGATAGCGGAGACATCGAATTTGAGCAAAGGCACATGGTCTCCGTCCACGCGGAACATCAGCCAAGTTGTGTTGAATTGATTTTTGTCCGCTTCCCAACGATTAATCCAGGTATCTCCACTTACTTCAAAGCGGCGGCGACCGAGAGCCGTGGCTTCTATTGGGCTGGCACTAGGTAGCATCCACAGCAACATGATCGTCGTAATCAAGAGCAGCGTAACTATCAGCGTAGGTGCCTTCGGCAACAATTTGCGCATGTTCTTCCCCCTTTATGCAATATAAATACAACCGCTAGGTCTTCTCGTATTTCTCTTTCTTCAATACTCCAATATAGGGCAGGCTACGGTAGATTTCGGCAAAATCCAGCCCATAACCAATGACAAATTTGTTGGGGATTTCAAAGCCAACATAATCCAAGGGGATTTCAATCTCGCGGCGGGATGGTTTGGTGAGTAGGGTACAGATGCGCAAACTTTTTGGCCGCCTGGTTTTGAGGTTCTCGGTGATGTAATGCAATGTGCGCCCAGTATCAATAATGTCTTCTACGATAAGCACATTTCGCCCCTCAATGTTGGTATCCAAGTCCTTCAGGATGCGCACTACACCACTTGATTCTGTACCTGCTCCATAGCTGGAAATAGCCATGAAATCAATTGCATGGGGAATAGTGATCTCACGCATCAAGTCGGCGAGAAAGGTAATGGCTCCTTTGAGCACACAGACCAATAACAAGTCCTGACCCTCGTAATCTCTTGAAATTTGTTGGCCCAACTCCCTGGTACGAGCCTTGATTTGTTCTTCTGTGATCAAGATTTCTGCTACATCGTCATCTAGATTCGACATTATTTCTCTCCTAATCGGGCGATACCCATCACACTTTCTACAGCATTCGACACACGAATCCCTTCAGATACTCTCCCTCAGGGAAACTCAGCAGAATAGGATGATCTGTTGCCTGTGACAGCTTCTCCAGCACTTGAACGTCGCGCTGTGCATCCACGCTAGCGCCAAAGACGACTTTCTGAAAGAGCGCTGGTGTAACTAGCCCAGAACAGGACATGGTGAACAAAATACCATCTGAGCGCAACAATTGCATTGCCAACAGGTTGATGTCCTTGTAACCACGGCAAGCAGACTGCACCTGTGCTTGAGAATAGGCAAATTTTGGTGGATCCAGAATGATCAGGTCGAACTGACGACCCTCGGCGCGGAATTGGCGCAGCACAGCAAAAACATCCCCTGCAATGTATTCGTTATTGCGATCAACCAACTCGTTTCGTTGCATATTACGACGTGCCAGCTCAAGAGCATCACCCGAGGAGTCCACACTCACGATGCGTTCTGCGCCTGCCTTGGCAGCGTAAACACCAAAACTGCCAGTGTAAGCAAATGCATTCAGTACAATGCGTCCACAAGAGTAATCCATTAGCCGTAGGCGGTTGTCCCTCTGGTCGAGATAAAAGCCCGTTTTCTGTCCATGCCGGATATCTACCAGGAAACAAAGGCCATTCTCCTGGATCTCCAAGAGAGGTGGCGGTTCTCTACCCCATAATAGGCCTACACTAGGGGATAAATGCTCTTTCTCCCGTACATCCACGTCGCTGCGTTCATAGATTCCTTCTGGCTGCAAGAGCTCGGCCAGGATGCTCACGATCTCGGCCTTACGCTGTTCGATGCCCAGGGTCAGTGATTGAATCACCAGAAAATCTGCATAGCGATCTACGATGAGTCCGGGCAAGAGATCAGACTCGGCATGGATCAGGCGGCAAGCGTTTGTGACAGGGCTATTCAGCAATGCTGGGCGGCGTTTGACAGCCTGTTGGATACGTCGCTCCCAGAACGCCCTGTCAATGGCCTCATCCTCCAGCCAAGAAAGCAAACGCACTGTGATCTGTGAGTGCTGATTGAGATAGCCCCTAGCAAGAAAATGGCCTTTGGAATCCGCCACCGCCACTACATCCCCATCTTTGGGATTTCCCTCAATATAGGCAATCGCACCAGAAAAAATCCACGGATGGTGGTTGAGAACTGCCCTCTCTCTTCCTTCTCTCAAAAAGATGGTAGCCACCGCCTCTATCCTCCCACAGGGCATGCTTTGGATGAGGCGTTATGTGCGCACATGTCAGGCACTTCATCTGAGATTGCACCTGCGCGCAGATATCCTTGTTTCCTGAACTCCAGAGCCAAGACGCGAGTAGTTGCTTCAGTTACTTTGGCTCGCTCATCAATACGCCAGCCAGCCACCCATAAAACCTGGTGAGGTGAGACAAGGAGCGGGATGCTGTCTCGCCAGGCACGGGGAACTTTGGCGTTGATCATGAAATTGTGCACAGTAGTTGGTTTATCGCCCAGACCCTGAGGCCAGAAGCGGTCACCCGTGCGACGCGGCCGCAGGTATAGCTCGTCGCCTGTTACGTCATAGTCCAGGTAAGCTTGCCAAGGCTGAGCTTGGTGCAGGGTCTTCGCCCTCAGCTCACAGCGCCCGATGATATCCGCAACCAGGTACCAGTCGGAGTCTGGCAGAGGGGTCTGCCCAGGGATATGGAGGGGCACCTTGACCCCATGCAGCAGAGGTATATCAGGCAAAGGCTCGGCGTACGTTGCATCAGCCACGATGAAAGTATCATACCTCAAACGCGCTTCCAGGCCAGAAGGCAAGGTAGCAGCCATGCCTGTGCAGCCAGTTTGCAGCACGGATATCGCCTGATCAATGTGTACCCAGTTGATGTTGCGCAGCGATTTGCGCAGGCGGTGGATAGCTTCGCGCAGCACCGAGCGTTGCAGGCTAAGCGGCAGCAAGCGCCATTTCTCGAGGTCGAAGGTGATGGCTTGTTCGTTCTCTGCTAGCGTTACCTCGGTCCAAGCCTTGAGTGCCTGTTGTCGTAGATACGCATAATCGGCGGAGATAATGTCTGCTGATCGCAGAATCACCTCGCGAATGCGTGGGTTAAAGGTCTCCAGAAAGGGCAGCAACTCGTGTCGTAATCTATTGCGATAGTACGTGGTATCGAAGTTCGAACGGTCGAAGCGCGGTCGGAGGCCATGGGCAGCGCAGTATGCCTCGATCTCCGCGCGTGGAACCTCGAGCAAGGGCCGAATGAGCAATAGATCGCCCTCCTTTTCGCCGGCTGGTACCCTTTCACCTTTTAGACGTAATTCGTCCAGTCTGGATACCGGTTGCATTCCTCTGAGCCCGGCCAGGCCAGAACCACGCAGCCAGTGCATGCACACTGTTTCCACCTGGTCATCCGCATTGTGTCCTACGGCGATCTTGCATGCACCAATCTGTCGAGCGACGCTAGCGAGGAAAGCATACCGTACTTGGCGCGCTGCCTCCTCGATAGCGAGTTTCCTTTCTTTGGCCAGCGCTGCTACATCTCGTTTTTCAACAGTGACCGGCAGACCCCATTCTGTAGCCAACTGAGCCACAAATGCAGCGTCAGCATCTGCCTCTGCTCCGCGCAGACAGTGATTTAGGTGCGCCACGTGCAAAGAGAGGGCATATTCATCGCGCAGGCGGAAAAGCAGATGCAGCAGACAGAGCGAATCTGGCCCGCCAGAGACCCCCACGACTACCACGTCTCCTCTGGTGAGCAAATGATAACGCTTGATTGTGCTCCTGACGTGCTCTAAAACCTCCATATCCGTCACGCCGCCTGTTTATCCGAGATAAAGCCAAGCCTACGACGTAGAGCCCACAGAGACTTGGATTTGCTCGTCCATCCAACGCAGGTAATCCTCAGCTCCAACAAGAATAGGCACAGCGATGATCTCGGGGAGTTCGTAACTATGCAACTGCTTGACACGCTTAGCCAACTTCTCCACGACCTCTGCGGCCGTCTTGACCACAAGCAGTGCCTCCTGATCTACCTGGATCTTCCCCTGCCAACGATAAACCGATTGGACAGGCAAAACGATGTTGACACAGGCCGCCAATCGCTCTTCTACTAGAGCGTGTGCAATTCTCTGTGCCTCTTCGCTTGAGCCAGCGGTGATGAAGACAACCAGGTGCCTTGCCATGTACACCTCCTACAGGTGCTATTGTATCGCAAGGCAGAGCAAATGAAAAAACAGCCTTTTGTCAGAGACCAGCATCCGTGCCGTCATACCGCACTGACTCCGCTCGACGGCGAAATTCATCCATGTACACAATGGTTCCGTTGACACGAGCTTCTTCAGCGGCAAAGGCCATTAGGTGGCTTTCTAGTGATTCGCGAGCGGTAGTCAGAGCATAGGAGGGATCTCGTACAGCGCGGACAAAGGCAGCCATTAGTTTTTCGTCGGCGCCAGCGTGACCGGTGCCAGAAAGCGGGCCAACTGGGGGCCGGATGATTTCCACCCGGCCTGTCAGGTGATCGTGAATCTGTATTTCGTGCTTGGTAGGATAGTAATAGCCAAATAATGTAGCGCGAGTGCCATCGTAGCGCATTGTTCGGCCTTCTTTGTGGGAATGGCCATGCATCACTAATACCACAGATGTTCCATTCTCGAGCTCCATATTGACAATTTGGTGGTCAACTACATCGTTGTCACAGCGATAGATGCATCGGCCATACGGCCCCGTCTCGAGTGCTCGCTGTCGAGCCTGTGGAGTGGGGTCCTCGGAGATGACGGAAAGAGGCCAGCCCCGGTAGTCGAGCGCCGTTGCCAGACCGGGTATCAGTTGTTTGGCTTTCTTGGCCAGCAGAGGATACTTCAGCACGAAAGTTGCAGCAAGTCTTTCCCATAGTACAGGCGAATCACGGGCAATCTGCAGCAATGGAACGATATCCAGATAGAAGCGAGGGGCATACCAAGGGCATTCATTGGCAACCGGGCAGCCATCGGTGCAGCGCTCCAGCGCGCCTGGAGGTGCATTCTCCGGTCGGTAGTGGATGAGAGAACCAAAGGAACTCAAGCGTTTGCAAGGTCCAAGGTTCCAGAATAGGATGTCCAAATCATGGCAGCATTTGGCTAGGATCATAGGGCTTTCAATGCGGCTGTTGCGCCAATTGCCACGCACATAGGAATGAGCCATGTGCCAATAGCTCACATTCTCGCGGTGTTCAACGGTGATGATACGCCCAAGGCGTCCAGAGGTGACTAAATCATGGAGGATGGAGAAAAAAGGTGTGTAGCGCAGTTCGTGGCAGATTTGCAGCAATCTCCCTGTGCGCTCGGCGGTTTGCACCAGCCGCACACAATCCATGAGCGTGGTTGCCATAGGCTTCTCCAGGAGGACATCGTAGCCAGTCTCCAAGGCGGCAAGGGTAGGCTTGACGTGCTGCCTGTCCAACGTGCAGATAAGTGCTCCATCGGCAATCTTCCCCAACGCAAACAGTTCTTCCCAGGTGCGGAACTGCCGCTCAGGAGGGATAGCGTGAGCGCTAGCGAAGCGAGCTCGGCGAACGTCGTGCGGTTCGGCGACAGCGACGAAACGGATCTCATCCGGGTGGGCTAAGGCGTACGCGCCATACGCTTCGTGGCCTCTTTGACCTGCACCCACCAGGACAGCAGTAATCAGTGGTTGTGGCATAGTAATCTCCTTTTCAGAGCCCATTTCCTTTCATCAGCGTCCCAAGTTTAGTTTGGCAACGTGTGCAGAATGCAGCTCCCTTTCTGTCTGTATCGAGCAGGCTATTGGAAAAATGCATTACACATCTTGGATTGGGACAGTGATCCAGACCGTAAGTATGCCCTAGTTCGTGCACTGCTTCTTTCAGCGCCCGCTGCTGGAACAGCGCTTCATCCTCTGGCAAACCATAGAAAGACTGCCGCAGGCGTGGTAGGGCAATGAAAGCATCGCGACCATGAATCCTGGCTTGCCCAAAGATGAAGTTGAGCCCTGAGCTGTAGCAATCTGCATCAACAAGGCCCAAGGCGCGTTTAGCATGTGGAATGTCTAACCGGCTCAGCACAGTTAAAACACGATGACCCTCGTACTGGCCACGTCGTTGGTCATAGGCGGCAGAGGGAATAGGGATGGTAGGGGCAATCCCACACGAGATGCCAAAGATGGGAATCAGCGCACTGGCCAGAAAATCAAGCAAATCCACAGGGACCGGGCCAAGTGGTACCAGGATGATAGTGGGTTTCTCTATCATGGTTTCTATAACATCCGATGGATTAGTTCGCACACTAGGCAGAATGCCCTAAATACTCTTTTGTAGTGGGGAGCGCCTCTTTATCACCTCATGGGAAAATCTTGTTGGGGTTCAGAATCTGGTTGGGATCGAAAGCTGCCCTAATACGGCGTTGAACCTCGATCTGCGCTTCATCCAAGGCCAAGGGCAAGTATCTGCGCCGTGTGGCACCAATGCCATGCTCGCCAGTAATTGTCCCTCCCAGCGACAGGGCGAGGCGGTAGATGGCTTCAGCAACCAATGGCACCATCTTCTCCCACTGCTCAAGGGGAATGTCATCCTTTAGCACATTGAGATGTACGTTGCCATCACCAGCGTGACCAAAACTGATAATGCGCACGCCATGCTCCCTGGCGATTTCCTTCACCCCTTTCATCAGGCGCGGTATCTCCGAGCGGGGCACAACCACATCCTCCATGTGATTGATGGGGCTTTCGTGCTTAAGAGCTTCGATGATCTTGCGCCTTGCTTCCCAGAGACGGTCGCGGGTAGGTCGGTCCCTAGCCACCAGGACATCTCGTGCACCATGCTCCAGGCATAGTTCACCCACTATCTCCATATCTGCATCCACCTGTTCGCGGTGATTGCCATCCAATTGGATGAGCAGATGGGCTTCTGCGTCATCGTACGGCATCTCTTTCTGCAGCAAACGTTCCACAGCCAAGATACTGTCTCGTTCCATAAACTCAATAGTAGCGGGCACAATGCGGTGAGCGATAATCGCGGAGACAGTATCGGCTGCTGCTTGGAAATCATCGTAAGGCACAAGCAGGTCAATTTGTTCTTTAGGGAGGGGTAGCAGACGCAGAATGATCTTGGTTACCACGGCCAAGGTGCCTTCCGAGCCGATGAGCAGTTGCACCAGGTTGTAGCCCGTTACATTTTTGACCAGTTTTCCGCCACAGGTAATGATATCACCTGATGGCAGCACCGCCTCCAGGCCGCATACATAGTGCATCGTCGTCCCATACTTCACCGCCCTAGGGCCGCCTGCCCCCTCGGCGATGTTGCCACCGATGGAGCAGGAATCAAGGCTGGCTGGGTCAGGCGGGTAGAACAACCCTTCTGCTTCGACAGCACGGTGGATGTCGCCCGTGATCACCCCTGGTTCGACGGTGACCATCAGGTTCTCTTTGTCAATTTCCAGAATGCGGTTCATTTTCTCCAGCGAGAGGACAATTCCACCGCACACGGGTACAGCCCCGCCACTTAACCCCCAACCCGCGCCTCGTGGAGTTACGGGTATCCTTCTCCGTTGAGCCAGTTTGAAGATCTGTGCAATCTGTTGGGCAGTAGTCACTTTGACCACGACCTCGGGGTCAGCCCTTAGACCAACCACCTCATCGTGCGTGTAGGGTTCCAAATCCTCGCGCTTCACTAGCACATTGCCTTCACCTACAATCTGGCGCAATTCGGCAACTACCTGCGCATCTACTTTGTTGTACATTTTCTCTCCGTTCCATTACGTTCAGGCTGGGAGAATATCGGCGGCGATTAGAATAGCTTTCAGCGTGGCCTGCTGCACTTCATCCAAAGGCCCCAGCGGCGAACGCGGTGGCCCGCCGTAGTAACCTAGCCAGTCGAGTGCCAATTTCAATCCTGGGACGCCAAAGCGACTGGTCACCGCTGCATTGGGGGGAATCAATTTCAATTGTAGTTGCTGTGCCTCGCGGTGTCGCCCTTGCTGAGCATACTCATATAGAGCACAGCATGCCTCTGGAGCAATGTTTGCTAAGGCGGCAACCCCACCCACTGCACCTAGAACCAGCGCCGCATAAAGAAAGCTGGCCGATCCCGCCAGGACCCGAAAATGTGGCGGGGCAGTTCGGATGATATCCCCTAATTTGGCAATGTTGCCACTGCTATCTTTAATTCCTACGATATTCGGATGCTGGGCTAGTTCCGTTACGACCTCTGCTGACAGGTCAATCCCCGTGTTTCCGGGCATGTTGTAGAGGATAATAGGCAATGGCGAGCGATCAGCTAACTGCAGAAAGTGTCGGCGCATTGCGGATGCATCCATTCTGGCTTTGAAGTAACTGGGGGTAATGACCATCGCCGCATCCGCTCCAATGGCAGCGGCCTGCTCCGTCAGTTGTAAGGTATGAATAGTTGACTCGCAACCAGTACCGGCAATGAATAGCTTGCCTTTGGGGATAGTTTGGCGGGCCGTGCGCAGCACGGCTAATTTTTCTGCGTCGCTTAAGAACGCAAATTCGCCATTTGTGCCTAACACTGCGAAACCTGCCAGGCAGGTCTTATTCCATTTGGCGAGATTCTCTGCCAGTTTGTTGTGGGCAATTGCTCCCTGGGCGTCGAAGGGTGTGGGGATGGGAGCATAAATCCCTGTCAAAGGAAATTTGGCCATGACCAATCTCTCTTCCTCGAGGCTGTCACAAAACACATTACGTACTGGTTGTCATCCCGTACACTTTTTCGACAGCGGCTATTGCCTCTCCCGGACGGACGGGATAACCTTCTCTGCGCAACACAGTCTCCAGCGCGCTTAGGAACACCATGACTGTTTTCCGGGTAGAGTTGTAACCCATCAGCCCAATGCGCCAGATTTGTCCCTTGATCTTGCCCAGGCCTCCTCCAATCTCAATCCCATACTCCTGCAGCAAGCGCCCGCGCACTTTCAGGTCCTGGATGCCATCGGGTACACGCACAGCATTCAGCGAAGGCAGCCAATGCCCCTCTTGGGCAAATGGCTGCAGTCCCATGGCCTGCAATCCTGACATCAAGGCGCGATGGTTCAGCGCATGTCGCTGCCAGCGTGCTTCCAGACCCTCTTCGTAAATCAGGCGCAGGGCTTCCCTCAGTGCATAGCACATGCTGATTGGTGCAGTGTGATGATAGAACCTCTCCTGTCCCCAATAACGCCGGATCATGGTCATATCGAGGTACCAGCTTTGCACTTTGTTCTTGCGTGCGTCTAGGACTTGCTCCGCTCGCGGCGAGAAGGTGATGGGGGCCAGTCCTGGTGGGCAACTCAGGCACTTCTGGGTTCCACTATAGACGACGTCCAACTCCCATTCATCCACTTTGACCGGGCAACCTCCCAGAGAAGTAACGGTATCAACCAGGAACAGAGCGCCATACTCATGCGCTAGACGACCGATGTCTTCCAGAGGCTGCAGGATGCCTGTTGAGGTCTCGGCATGTACGATAGCGACAACTTTGACCTTGCCTCTCTTCACAGCACTCTCCACTTGCTCTGGTTCGATGATGTGGCCCCATTCTGCCTCAACTCGGATCAATTCTGCGCCACAGCGTTCCACAATATCGCACATTCGTTCGCCAAACACGCCACTGACACATACTACCACCTTATCCCCAGGCTCGATCACGTTACACAAAGCGGCTTCCATGCCGGCACTGCCCGTGCCGGACACAGGGAGCGTGAGGTAGTTATTCGTCTGGAAAGTGTATTGTAGCAACTGTTTCGTCTCGTCCATGATTTTGAGAAAGTCCGGATCGAGGTGGCCCAGCAATGGTGTGGACATCGCCCGCAGCACGCGGGGGTCTACATTGCTTGGTCCCGGGCCAAGCAATAAACGCTCGGGTGGATTGAGATCGTGGTAAGTAACGGACATGGCAGTTTCCTCCTTTGTCTGAAGTGAGGGGGCAGAAATATCTCGGCTGCTCTAAAGTGCACACCGCATTCTACCCGCTACGATTATATCACGTTTTACCTAAGCGGCGGAGAAGTATACGCCCTGGCCTATACTCTAGCCAGGGCTTCTCGATACCGCCTTGCCCTTGGTGAAAAATGATGCGACAAGCAAGTGACAGTGCCTAATCTGCCAGCTTGTCAAGTATCTAAGAACTGCTTCGTTTAACCCGTACTTAGAGGGTGTTTAAAAAGCCTCAGGTGTCATCCTGAGCGAAGGACTTCATGATACGAGAAGTGGGAAGTTTCACTTCCCTTCGGCTTCGCTCGGGACAAGGTTCAGCACGACGGTTGGTGTTCTTTTCAACACCCTCCACTTACATACGCAGGTATGAATGTGCGTAGATGACCTTGTTGTACAAGATTTGCACCGTTTTCCAGATAGCTACCTGTTCTGGATCGCTCATGTCCACATCCGTAGGTTCTAGCTCTTCCATTGCCGCCGTCTTGTCGTAAAGCGTCACGAGCAAATCACCTAGGCCTGTGCTTGTATCGCGCTGCTCGACAATGCGCATGTATCGGTTCAGTTCTTCATCCAGCGGATCAGCAATCGCTGCATCCAAGCCGGCAGCCATCAACATCACCAGGAAGGTGCGGTTGATCAGGCTGCGATTTTCGGTGGGAACGCTGTTGGAAATATTGGATAAGCCAACTACGGTCATGGGCGGTGGATCAGCGAGCTGCTTGAAGAAGCGCACGGCATTCAGTGTATGTGGTGCATGCTCCTGTGTCCCGTTCACTGTGAGTACCAGTGGATCGAGGTACAGATTGGACATGGGGATACCCAGCTCCATAGCTTTGGGAATCAGCACCTCCATCGCCAGCTCTACGCGTGCTTCAGCGGTCGTAGGAATGCCCGATTTCCCCATGGTCAGGGCGACGATTTTGGCGTTGTACTTGGCAGCCAGCGGCATGATGTTCTCTAACCGCTCTGGATCGGCGGAGGTGGAATTGATCATCGCCTGACGTTTGACCCTTTTCAGACCTGCCTCGATAGCCGCTGCATTCGTGGTATCCAGCGAAAGTGGCACATCCGTAACCTCTTGCACGGCATCCACAATCCATTCCATTACTTCTACACCGCGCTTTCGCTGTGGCCCAATGTTCAAATCCAGCATATCCGCTCCGTGTTTGACCTGGCGTAGGGCTAGATCCTGGATGAACTTGCTGTCCTGCGTTTCAAAGGCGGCCCTGACCTTGGGTGAGATAATGTGAATATTCTCGCCGATAATGAGCATGTTATCCTCCTTTTGTCATATGTCATATTTACATGCTTGGAATCCAATATCTCTTAGCTTTTCATACTCGTGGAAAACGCCGTTGCACTCAATTCACACTGCTCAGCGAATGCCGGCCTTGGCAGCGATCTCCGCCACAGCCGTGTATATGGGTGACTCTTCGCTAATCTCAATCAATGGCTTGCCAATCAAATCGAACTCTGCGATCGTCCTATCTTGGGGCAACGTGCCAATGAGGTTTAAGCCAAGCCGTGCAATTTCTTGTTTCATGAGCGCTGGGATGTCCCCATTAACCCGATTGATCACCAGGTATGTTTCATGAACCCGCGTGCCTAGCTCCTTAATGAGACCCACGATGTGCCCAGCAGCAGTGATTCCACGCATGGTCATGTCGGTGACCACGAAAAGCTTGTCCACGTCGCGGGTAGTCTGGCGGCTGATATGCTCCATTCCTGCTTCGTTATCTATAACCACAAAGTCATATTGATTTCCAAGACGATCAATGACGCTGCGCAAGATGCTATTCGCTGCACAGTAGCACCCAGGCCCTTCTGGGCGGCCCATAGCGATCAAATCAATCTTGTCTCCTTCGGCCAGGGCTTCGTTGATGCGGTACTCGAAAAAGTCTGCTTTTGGGATGGAAGAATCGTAACGGCCCGTGCTGACCTGCGCCAGTGTGTCCTCACGGATGCCGCCAATAGTACCCGGAAGCTCCATGCCCAGCACTAGGTTCAGATTAGTGCTGGGATCCCCGTCGATCGCCAGGATGTAACCCAGATTTTGACTGCGTATGTATTTAATCAGCAGCGCCGCAAAGGTGGTTTTGCCAGTGCCACCCTTGCCGGCTACCGCAATGGTCATGGTCATCGTCGTTCTGCACTCCTCATATATTCAAAGTAACAGGGTATGGACATTTTGTTCCATAGATAATACCACAGTTTGCGACAGCTTACAGAACTATGCTTTCCTTTGCTCCTTCAACAAGCGCATTACTGAAGGGAAAGCAGTGGTGTCCGTGTGCGGCAGGAACAGCGCCGAAGTGAATTGTTCCATGAATCGGTTGTCGGTGCTGAGCTCTAAATAAGTCATCTTCCTGGCAATCTCGACCACTTCGCGCCGCATATCTCGACAGAGCAGGGCAGTAAAAGCCCCCAAGACAGAGGTGTTGCCCAGGTACTTGAAACGCTCCCAAGGCATGTCCGGCAGCAAGCCGATTTGAATCGCTTTCTCGACGTCAATATACTTGCCAAAGGCTCCACCGATTAGCACTTGCTCCACATCCGCCAGGTCGATGCCCACGCTAGTGGTCAGTACGGAGAACCCAGCGTAAATAGCTCCCTTGGCACGGATGAGGTTGGAGATGTCTACCTCGGTCAGGACAATGTCCTCCTTTTGATCCTGTGTCTCTTTAGCCCAGGCCACCACGTATTCTGGCCCATGGTCCCCAATGCGTACACGGGGCGTGTTGAGATAGCGGTTGATGCGGCCGGACTTGTCTATCACGCCAGTGAGGAACATCTCTGCAAGCAACGAGATCATGGCAGAACCGCATATGCCACGCGGCGGCACGTCACCGATGACACGGTATGTCGGCTCGTATGTTTGTGCATTGATCCATACTTCTTCGATAGCGCCCACTGTAGCACGCATGCCAGAATGCACACCAGCGCCTTCAAAGGCAGGCCCTGCTGAGCAAGCACAAGAGATAAGCCAGTCTACATTACCCAATACGATCTCGCCATTTGTGCCCACATCAATGAAAAGGGTCAGTTTGTATGTTTTGAACATGCCAGAACTAAGCACGCCAGCAACGATATCCCCACCTACATAGGCTCCCACACCGGGCAGACAATCTACCGGAGCTTCTGGGCAGATGTGGAGTCCTAGCTCAGAAGCCCGCACTGGCGGCGGATGACTGATGGTGGGGATATACGGTTCAAGGCGGATAAACGATGGATCAAGCGCCAGGAATAGATGGATCATGGTGGTATTGCCGGCTACAGTCATGGCATAGATTTCGTTTAGGTCAACCCGGTTGCGTTCAGCTAGTTCGTGCAATAACTCATTGATCGTCTGGACTACAAGCCTTTGCAGATGTTCCAATCCGCCCTCTTTCCTGGCATAGAGAATGCGTGATATGACGTCCTCGCCACAGGATATCTGCGCATTATAGGCTGCTGCACTGTCAATGAACTTCCCGCTGACAAGATCTACCAGGTACACTACATTGCTGGTCGTGCCAATGTCCACAGCGACTGCCAATGTACGCCCTGTATGGTCACCAGGGCGCAGGTCTATCAAGCGTGGGGGTGCATCTTCATCCATCCAATTGCCCATTTCGAACACAGCAGTTACCTGCCAGCCCACGCCCTCCTTTTCCGATTCTCGCAGCGTTCTCGCCAGCTTTCGCAGCACTGGTAGGCTCGCCGTGATGTTCCTGATGTTGTGTTGCTTCGCCAGTTCGCGTTGCAGCCGTTCGAAATCGGTCGTGTTGTCCGACAGACTGGGGGGCTCTATGGTGAAGAAAAACTTTTGGATAATGGGATTGCTTTGCCAATCGCACTTTACGGGCAAAGTTGGGATTTCAGCAGCGGCTTTTTCGCTAGGCAATCGGCGCAGAATGGCTTCCTGAGGTGGGATAAAGACCTGCAGATCACTGTGAATTGTGGTCTGACAAGCCAAGGTATAACCCTGCTCTAGTTCGATGGCCGACAAACGGCTCGTGCTGCGCCGTTTGATTTTTCCCCTTTCCACGACGACCTTGCAGCGGCCGCAGCGCCCTTGCCCACCGCAAGGCAGGTTGAAGCGAAGGCCTGTCTGAGCAATGGCATCGCTTAGCAGCACGCCATCGGGTACTTCTACCGTCTTCCCATCCGGCCTAAAAACAATTTTATAACATTTTGTATCCTGTGCACTGCCACTCGGGAGTGTCACCAAGTTCTCCATTGCCATTCCGGCTGACACATCAAGCTAACAATACACGACGTAGCTGATGGATGATCATGGTCCAAAGACGATTTAGAAAGTCGAATTTCGTAGTAACAAGCCAGGCAGAAAACGTACCTACCAACAGCCCACCCAGGATGTCACTGGGATAGTGGACGCCCCCGCATACCCTAGCCAATGCCAACAAACAGGCTAAGACATACAAAACAATCCCTACTTTGCGGTTGAACCGCCAGATGGATGCCGCAAAGCAGAAACCAACAGTAGCCGCATTGCTAGGAAAAGAGGAGTCAGATGGATGGTAGAACAACAGGGTTACGGAATGGTAGGCGAAAGGACGCGGCCGGTAGAAAATTAGGTTACATGCTTTAACGATGAGATTGGCAAGCAGAACAGCAGCGATGGCCGTGAGCACGGCACGCTGATTCCGCTCACGGGCTTCAAGCGTGCTCCCACTGAACCACAGAGTGAACAGCAAAAGGACCATTGCCGTCGTGAGTGCGTAGTCATTCATAAGCATCTGAATCGCTGTATCGAGGATGGGCGAACGTCCTGCCAGTCCATTGGCCAATTTGAACAAAGCCCAGTCAATAGACATTCGTCTACAGATGCTCCTTAAACCACTGTATCACAGTTCGCGTCGCCATCGGGTTTTCTACCAAATCAAAGTGGCCTATGCCTTCTAGTACTTCCACGTACATAGAGGTTACTTGTTGCGCCTCCCAGCTCTCCACTGGCGCTCTGCTCACCACCCGGTCTTCTGTTCCATACAGCAGCAAAAGAGGTCGCGGAGCGATCTTGGTTACATACGCGATGGCATCTAGTTCAGCGCGCAAAATAGCCTGTTCCCGATCTCGTACCCAGCGCATTGCCTGTGGGTAGGTCATCTCGCGCAACAGGTCCAGACTAGGAGGCACGGCTACAAGCACGGGAGCCAAAGCTGCTAGGGCTTTGATGTGCTTGTCCATGCTCGCAGCGCGTATGATGAGATCCCCGCCCAGGTCATGGCCCAGTGCCCCAAGGCGCTGCGGATCTATCTCCGGCTGCTTGCTGAGTTCAGATATGGCTGCCGGCACGATACTCAGCACCTCTGGATAGGTGCATACTTCTTCGTCCGGGCAAATCACAAGAGCAGCCAGACCTTCCTGGGCCATGCGGCGTGCCAGCAGGATCAGAGAGCTTTTCTTGCTACGCAATCCTGGCACAAGGGCTACAGCGGGCACGGGTGTAGTCAGATTAGGTGGAAGGTAAAGGCGCCCTGTCCCACGTCCAACAGCTAGCGTCTTGCCCATGTCATCGCTGGATGGTGTAGAGCGACCGCGGCGTAGCTGCTGTGAAAGTGATGCTAGTATGAGCGTAAAAGCCAAAGCACACACTGCGCTCATACCAAAGAGAAGGGCTAACTCACTGCCGGCTGGCCCTGGAGTGAGAATGGCCCGCCACTGTCCACCGAAAAAGACCAGCACCCCGCAGGCAATCAGCAGCGTCGCTAGTGCATATCCCTTCGTATGGTTCTCTGCGTAATCGAGGAGAGCCAATCCGCTCAGGCGATATCGCGCGGCAACAAACTGCAAGACGCCCAGGGCGGATAGAAAGGAGAAAAGCACATAACCCAGGGCCAATCCCACGGACACAAAATACAGCACTCGAAACCAACCTCTCGCTTGTATTAAGTCGTGGGTTACAGGTTCTAGATTTATCTTCACTCGCTACCCGCAACCCACGACGCGTTTAGCTCCAGGTCTTTAAATAAGCTGGTATATCTATGGCTTCGCGCGGCCCCACACGGACTTCCCAGCCTGGCAACTCCTCCTCTAGTTCACCAGAAATGGCGGCCACGAGGCCAGGGATCACGATTTTCTTGTGGTTAATCTTGCTGGGAACATTGAACTGCTGCACTGACTTGGCGATTTTCTCGGCATCAAACTTGCCCGCTGCCCAACCAGTCAGCACCGACATGCCCTCTGAGTCCACAATGAGCAGCCATGTGGGCTTGCCGCTTCCCTCCACTTCGCCAGCTACACTGAAGTAGGTAAGCGAGAAATTCGTTGTGACCAATAGCGGTGAATCGGGAGTAGGATTGGATATCTCGTATAAACCAGGGCTCACCTGGATTGGTTTTTGCGGGTCGGTGTAGATATTTTGACGCAGAGTACACAATGGGTAAATGGTGGCTGGATCGAAGTGATCGAGGACAATCACACCAGCATATTTTGCGATGTGTTGAGCAGCCTGGATTGCTTCTTCCTCTTCCGATTGTGCCCCTTCGCCTGGGAAAGTGATGATCGGATAACCGAGGGGACGGAAATTGCTCTTCAGAGCGAGGCGGCGTAACTGGGTTAAAGCTACCAGCGTGCCGTGTGGGTCGCGAACACCTGGATCTAGGATGATGTTTTCTACGCCTGCGTTCTTAACCTTCTCTGCAATTTCTGCCAGCATCCCCAGATCGCCATTGCTACGGACAGCAATGGGTGCTTTGTGCTTCGCTGCCAATTCGGCCATTGCCTGCCAATTCTCTGCAGTGGCAGCATAAACGAGGGGCGCAGAGCCATCGGTCTGTTGCAATGCTGCAGCCATGGAACCGGGATCTGAGGCAATCAGAATAAGTGGTCGCGCCAGCTTGGCCTGGGCAGCAGCTACGTATTTAGCAAAGTTGGCTGCCTCCCCAGAGGTGTTTTCAATCGCCACACCGGTTATCCACAACGGAATGCCCACACGCTCGACACCCCAGTCTCGGATGCGCTCGAGCATCGCTTCAAACTCTGGCAAGGGCATGGTATCTTTCAAGCGTATGAACAATCCGGGTGGATGGTAGAAAGTTTTGTCATGGCGGAACAGGACAGTTTCGTTGCCGACCTCCAGTTTCTTGTCCCCTGTGCCAATAGTCACTAGGCGAATTGGAGGAGCTGCCGCAGCCGCGAGCTTGGCTTTTGCTTCTTCGGAAACGTAAGGGCAGGCAGATAGCTCAGCCTGCTTGGCCGCTAACTTCATCGCAAAAGCCAAGCAAGTAGGTTGACCGCATTCCTTGCAATTGGTTTTCGGTAACAGTTTGTAGATATCAAGGCCGCTCAGTCCCATATTTTTAGCTCCTTAGATTTAGATAAATGATGAGTCATGGTTGCTCAGAAGCAATCGCATGGAGAGCAAAATTGCTTTACCGCGCCATCAGGTTCGAGATGGTCTGTTTGACTAGATGGATGCTTTCTGGATGGCGTAGCACGACAATATCCGCCCCAGCCTGGATCAGCGTACTGGCGGTAAGAACTTCCCAGTTTCTGCTGCGTCGTTCCCAATTGCCCCACGCTGCGGGCACGCCTTCGTTCACCTTGCTCTCCTTTGCGCGCCAGGCTTCTTCACCCACTGTACAGATCATGGGCTGCTGGGTCATGCTATCGCCTGTCAATGCCGCCAGGCGGAGGCGTTCCATGACCGAGTACGTATATTCAAGGCCGTAGCCCAGTGCGCCTGTGGTTGGGTCCATCAAAATTCGGTCAAGATCCAGACGCATGTCGCTGATGAGGATATTCAATTGTTTGGCCAAGTTCACGTCAATAGGCGTTTTGGCTACCACGACATGGCCATTGGCTAGGGCTGCAGCGACGATGGTGCGATAATTTTTATCCTCGCAGTTGCCCAAGGCAATGCGCTCACCTTTGGCAGCTTCTGCAACTGCTACCAGCACCTCATTGTCCTTCTCGGCCTGTCCCGGGCCATAGACAATCAGGGGTAACCCTGTGGCTGCCAGCACTGCTTTCACCGTGGCTACAGCATGGGCTGCATCTGTGTTATCGCCCTCGGGGTGGGCACTTTGCAACTTAAGCGCAATGATGTCAGCGCCGTATTCTTCTGCTTTTTTAGCCCAGGCAGCGGGGTCATTCAGCACGTCCCCCCATGCCGCCTTTAGGACAGCAGACCAATCACTAGGGTAACGATCTTGCACCTCTACTGCAATGGCAGGTGGATTAGGGATATCGCCTTCGAAAGTAAGGAAAGGCAGGGTACTCTCGCCTCCCACTGTAACGGTTCTCTGTCGCGTGCCTCCTTCAGCAGCAGTCGCGCCTAATTTTACTTCCCTCACTTTACCCGTCCACTTTTCTTTTGGGGTTTCTACTGCGATGGGCATTGTGTAATATCTCCTTTCACGAAGATACAAAGATCAAAAAGACAGGGATCATCTCGGACTCGGCATCATATGGGTTACCAAAACCAAGGCTGCTCTCGCATATCTCTGATTACATCGGTTGTGGATATCACCCCTATGGGGCGTTCGCCTTCCGGCGTCTTTTCCGTTACCAAAAGCCGTCGGATGTTGTGCTTCAGCATCAAGGCTACTGCCTCTTTAACGGGTGCATCCGGGCTAATAGTAATCACATTCGGCGTCATCACATCTTCCGCTTTGTACTCGAGCAGATTGCAGCCGTACAGACGAAGCAAATCCATGTGTGAAACGATGCCAGCGACATTTCCATTGTCATGGATAACAACTAGAGCATGTACGTCGGTATCCGTGATGATGCGCACCGCTTCTTTCAATGAAGTATAGGTGCGGCAGGTAATCACGCCATAGTGCATAACATCCTCGACGCGCTTTTCGTACGTTTGAACTTCGTTCGCTTTCATACACCCTCCATTGTGGCGATAAAACCAAGCTCGGTCAAAAAAGATGAGTAACGAGTGAGAGTTCATTGCTCATCATTCGTTACTCACCACTTGCCCCGCTTCTAGAACAAGGGCGGCATGGTCAATGCGGGATGCCCCTTCTCCTCCAGGTAGGGCAGAAGTTCATCTACGGTCGTAGCTACGCGCTCGTCGGCTATCTTATCAATAAGATCTGGATCGCCCTCGCGCTCGGCAACGACTTTGAGCTCTTCTGCCATGGTCTCTTTGAGGAAGGAAGACATCCAGACCACGCGCTTGAAGCCGCCATCCGCAGAGATAAACTTTCTGCTCGTCAGATAGTACTTACCATGACCCATGACACCGGGCGTCTGCAATCCGCCACCAGCCATGCCAGCCAAGGTGGAGAAGGTCATGCCTGCCGGCGTCATGCTGGGGTCTTCGCGGGAGACAACCATGATGCCATTGGCTTCTGGAATGACCATTGCGATGCACTCAAAGCAGCCGCAGGCAGTCATGGGATTCACCATGATAGAGTACATCGAAACTTGCTGCACGGACTGGTGCGAGTGCTGGTGCACGAACTCGTTCACCCCGCTGAAAACTCCGTAAACGGGATCCTCACAGGTTCCTTTTTTGATGGGCTGATTCGGTCCCGTGGGATTGATTTGGTGGGAGGCTTTGCAGTCCAGCCAGTTGTAAGCGCCGCACAACCCCAGTCGTTCCGGCGAGACAACGCAGACGTGGTTGGGGGCAAAGCTTTGGCATAGGGTGCAGCTATAGAACTCTTCCACTGAGTCGTCAGTCATGTCTGCCAGACGCCTGTTGCGACGATCGTAGGCCTCACGGGCTTTCGCTAGCCATTCTTCCATCTTGGCTTTATCGGTGTAGATGGTAACCTGCACCTTGTCCACAATAGCGCCAAAGTCAGCGTGGAAACGAGCATATAGGATCTTCCCAAAATGCTCCAGCTTGAATCCCTTCTCCGCTGCCGCTTTGCTGATACGGATCCAGGCAATATCGCGCTGGCCAATATGCTGGATGCCCGACGCTCCGTTGATGAAATAGTGAATCTGCCGCTCTAACACGGGCTCAAAATCTTCCTGCATCTTACGCCCAGCTACCTCAACTACGATGCCCATGTCCATTGACCCTTCTGGCAGCACATCCTCGAAGCCAGGCCCTACCACTGTGATCTTACCGTCTTCCACGGCATCAAAATCTGACATCTTCAAGTATTCGAAGCAGCGGCTGTACTTACCGCCAAATTCCACACGCATATCAGCCTTGCGCACGCGCTCGCCTTCAAAGGCTGAACCATAAGGCACTGGGATGGGCACTTCAGTGATCTTAATCTTAACCCCGCGTACTTCGATGCAGCGTTGCACTAACCTCTTAGCACGTTCCAGATCGTCTTTTCCCTCGATGTCGTCAAAGGGCATGCTGATGACGTGCTCATAGGTCGTGATGCCCGTGGGCAGTATTTGCGGGATTACCGTATCAGCGATAGTGGGGAAGCCGTAGTTGATTGCACCTGCCGCCGTAGCATATTTCAAATCGTCCACTTCGCCCAAAGCCAACACAAAGGCGAAAACGCGATACTTGTTATACAAGAGGATCTCGCGCGCTTGTCCTGGCTTCAAACCCCCAAAGGTCAGTGCGCTGCGGGCAGCAAAACCCAGCGGATAGATAGCAGCAATGGTATTCGTGCCAAAGGGGATGATATAGGTATCATACCCCATCTCAACCCCTTCTTCCATCAACTGGTGAATGATGCTGCGCCCATTGACATTGCCACACAGAAAGACAAGGATGTTGCGCTGCTGCAATTCGCGCACGATCTGCACCGCCACTTCGTTGCTCTTGGCGCAGCCAACGATGGCAGCAAAGCCAGGCATGCGCCCATCTACCAGTTGGATACCCCAAGCCCGCAATTGGATGTCGTCAATGGGACCATTGAGGCGTTTTCCCGCTTGTGCTTCCATATCAGGGGAGGTAAAACTAGTACTGGGAATGTAACTGCCATCCCAAGTAATGGGTTGTGGTTCAAGGCCACGCGCAAAGCGGATACCCTCGATGGCTTCCTCAGCCAAGAGCGTCGCCATGCCACAATCCAGGGTCTCGCCCAAATAGGGCAGCCATAGCTTGTCATCTGGGACGGGGTGCAGAATCCGTTTTGCATCCTCCAGGACAGGCACGAGGTCACCCAGTTTGCTCACCTCTCTTCCCGTGAAAGCCAGAATGACAGGGAGATAGTAAGCCGTGTTCGTGAACTTGACTGGGGTGTCTGGACCTAACTCCTCGAGGGCCTCTTTTAGTATCCTCTCGGCTTCGGCAACGATCAGATTTGCACCACGGATGGCACGGGTTGCAATATACCTTGACATAGATGCTCTCCTTATCTCCGTTGATTGGAATTGGTACAGCCAGGGGCCGGAATAGTCTGAATGCAAACCTGGCGAATCATCGTATCTACAATTTGGCGCTGTACAGATTGAGCGTCCCTTCGTCTACCTGCTCCAATACCTTGAGCATGAGCGCATCGCCGCTTTGGCCATAGCGCGCTGGGTCGTATTCTACCAGCCCTAAAGCAGCCCGCTTTTTGTCAATGTGCTCCAAAGCTTTGCGCACCGCTTCCTCTGGATCGGGAATGAATTCCATTTTGCCGCCGACACGCTCTTCCCAGCCCTCGCTCATAAAACGCACCACAGCAGGGCTATTGGCTACGGGCGATTCGCTGCCAAAGATGGTATATACTCCTGAACCGACGAAGTAGCAACCTATGGAGATCGCCTTTTCGCTCATCCATTCGGGGGCAAAGCCGACACCCGGAATATCTGCAATGTCTTGACCCAGCCCGCCTTCCGTAGCCATCTGGCTAAGCACGGTGAGGATGCGAGTGTTGTCCACGCAACTGCCCATGTGTAGCACTGGCGGAATGCCCACTGCCTCGCAGATTTCGCGCAACCCTGGCCCTGCGTATTGCGCTGCTTCAGGGGACAAGAAGCCGTATTTGGCACAGGCAATCGCTCCACAGCCAGTCATCACGACCAACACATCATTCTTGATTAGCTCCCGTACAATATAGGTATGAGCCGCGTCATGGCAAGTTCGCGCGTTGTTGCAACCAACCACGCCTGCAACACCGCGCAGCCGCCCCTGGATGACGGCATCGTTCAAGGGGCGGAAAGAGCCACGGTAGAAACCACCCAATGCATAGTTGATATACTCGTGCGAGAAGCCAGCTACCAGGTGGCTAATATCCTTAGGGATATGCATGTCTCCACGGTTGGGGAAGTTGTCAATGCCCATCTTCACGATTTGTCTGGCTATCTCTCCAGCATGGTGCTCGTCAAACTCAATATGGGTGGTGCCATCAATATGTGCTTTGGAAGAAGTAGTGACCAGGATAGTATGGAAATGCTTTGTCATGGGAGCCAAGGCTTGCATAATGCACTGGATGTCTACAACCATCAGATCTACTGCACCCGTGGCAATGGCCAGTTCCTGGCTGAGGAAATTGCCGATGGTGGGCACGCCTTGGCGCATCAATGTCTCGTTAGCGGTGCAGCAAATGCCGGTCAGGTTAATGCCTTTAGCGCCCTTTGACTTGGCATATTCAATCATCTCTGGATCGTTGACCGCAACCAGAATCATCTCAGACAAAGTTGGTTCATGGCCGTGGATCACGATATTCACCTGGTCTTCGCTGAGGTTGCCCATGTTCGCCCTGGCCACGAGTGGCACAGGGGAGCCAAAAAGGATATCTGTGATGTCGGTGGAAAGCATCGAGCCACCCCAGCCATCAGCAAGGGCAGTACGCAGTGCGGACATCATAAGGCTCTCAACGGCTTGATCGTTTCCAGCGTGAGTGCGATGCATGATATCCACCACTTCGCGGTCAATGCCACGCGGTGCAATGCCCAGGCTTTGCCAGATTTGTTGGCGCTTGTGTGGCGCACGCTTGAGGTAGATGATCTCTCCCTGCTGGCGGCCAAATTCGATCAGAGCCTTCTCAGCTACATCTTTGGCGATGTCGTTGATTGGGCGGTCATCTGTCTTGACATCGAGAAAAGAGGCAACTTCATAGAGCTTGCGCACGTCGCGTACGCCATAATCCGGAGCATGACCTGTGGCCGCTGCCAGAAGGGTTAACGCCATATCGCGGCCATGGTCAGAATGGGCAGCAGAGCCAGCCGCAACCATGCGCGCAAAGTTACGTGCCGCTACCGTGTCAATGGTAGCCCCACAGATACCGACCTGGCCTTCTTTAGTGAGACGACAGGGGCCCATCGCACAGTTCTTGCAACAAGCCCCTTTACTGCCAATGGGACATGGCTTCATTTGTTCTGCGCGGTCGAAAGCGGTGGAAATACCCTCGGATTCGCATACTTCCAGCAAATCACACACCGCTGGGTCTATGGATTTTTGATCTGTCATTGGATCTTGCTCCTTCTATAGCAATCTTGGTAGGTTAACTGCAGAATCTAGTACTTGCGGAAATCTCCCGACATTTCCAGGTCACGTCTATCCGTAGTCGTTACCCTTGGGATGACCTGGAACCACGGGGAGTGGTCTTCCTTACCTTCAGGCAGTTTGGGCAGTTCCCACTCTTCTCCAGGAGCATAGCCCGCTGCACGGAGACTCTGCTCAATAACGCCAGGGGCCAGCTGCCCGTCATTATAAACTATCACCACGCGCTTCAGAGCGCTGCTCGCCGTAATCTGCTCAATGCCAGGCAATTCCAGCAAAGCCTTGCGCACTGCTTCTACATGGTGGTCAGCATACATTTTCGGCACATCGAAAACAGCCTTTTCCATCGGCACCTTTCCCCTCCTTTGGTTTGGATACACGGCCGCTCTGGGACCGTATTAGGATAAAAATTATCCTATTTGGATGAATTATAGCACAGATAAGTCCTTTTTGGAAATTCACAAAATGTATAGCAGAGGTGGAGGAGCAGCGCTCCACCACCTCTCAATCCATGCGCTATGACAGCCCTAAAACCTTACCAGTCTCTACGTCAATGTCAATGTCCATGAAGACAGGGCGGGAGGGCAGGCCGGGCATGGTGCGCATGGCGCCGCAGAGCGGATACAGGAATCCTGCACCGACTGAGGCACGGATATCGCGCACGGGTAGCATGTAGTTCTTCGGCACGCCTTTCCAGTTTGGATCATGAGACAGCGATAGATGGGTCTTGGCCATATTAATAGGCAGTTTGTCATAACCAAGGTCTGTGTAGAGTTTGAGCTTTTGCTGAGCTGCTGCCTCAAAGAGAACGCCGTCAGCGCCATAAATTTCTCTGGCGATGATCTCGATCTTGTCTTTGATCGGTATATCCAGCGGATAGAGGAACCGGAAGTTGCTGGGCTTCTCGCAGGCAGCAACCACAGCTTCAGCCAGTTCGGCAGCGCCAGCTTCACCTTTCGCCCACCCCTCATTGACCACGGCCACCTCAGCGCCAGCAGCAACGGCAGCTTCTTTTACCAGCGCAATCTCTCTGGCCGTATCCGTATTAAACTTGTTGACGCTCACCACGACCGGGATACCAAACTTGAGGGCAATCTTGATATTGGCTTCCAAGTTACAAAGACCCTTCTCCAAAAGCTCGAGGTTCTCCTGCTTGTAAGCCGGGTTGAGAGGAACGCCAGCCACCACCCTTGGGCCACCACCGTGCATCTTCAGAGCGCGGATAGAGGCAACCATGACTACGCAGTTAGGTATTAGCCCACTGTAACGGCACTTAATGTCGAAGAACTTTTCCATGCCGCAGTCCGCACCAAAACCGGACTCTGTGACCAGGTAGCCGCCCGAGATTAACTTCAGGCCGATCATGTCTGCGATAATTGAGTTATTACCGTGAGCGATGTTGGCAAACGGCCCGGCATGGACAAAAGCTGGGGTACCAGCGAGGGTCTGCATCAGGTTAGGCATGAGCGCGTCTTTAAGCAGGACGGTCATGGCCCCGGCTACGCCAAGGTCCTCAGCCGTAATGGGATTGTGGTTCTTGTCCGTGCCAACAACCATGCGCCCGATGCGCTCACGCAAGTCCCTCAGACTGGTCGCCAAGGCCAGGATAGCCATCACCTCGCTAGCGACAGTGATATCAAAACCGGTTTGGCGAGGTCGCCCATCGTCTTTCGTGCCCAGCCCGATAACCACATTACGGATAGCCCGGTCATTGATATCAATCACGCGGTTCAGAGTGATACTGTATGGATCAATGTCCAGACGGACAAAGCGCCTCCTATCTTCAGGGCTCAAATCAGACGGCTTCTCTGCTTTGATGCCCAGTTTCTGCAGCCGCTTGTACATCCAGGGGGCAAACTTGTCATCTGGGCAGAGCGCTTTGAGCAGCCTCTCATCGCTCATCTCATCCTCGTGCATGATGCGGGCATCAATGGCAGCAGCCAGCAAGTTGTTAGCGGCGCCTACAGCATGGATATCGCCTGTAAGGTGCAGGTTAAAGTCCTCCATAGGGACGATCTGGGCATAGCCGCCGCCGGCTGCACCTCCCTTGATGCCGAAGGTAGGACCTTGTGAGGGTTGACGGATACAGGTGAAAACTTTTTTGCCGATATAATGTAGGCCTTGGCTGAGGCTTATCGTAGTTACTGTTTTGCCTTCACCCAGTGGTGTGGGGGTGATAGCGGTTACATCAACGTACTTGGCATTGGGGCGGTCCTTCAAGCGCTCCAAGACATCGAGATGAACCTTGGCCTTGTATTTGCCATAGAGGTCAAGGTCATCCTCTGAGAGGCCTAATTCAGCTGCCACCTCACGAATAGGTCGCAGTCTGGCCGCTTGAGCAATTTCAATATCGCTCGGTACTGGTGATTTGACTTCGACGATCATATCTGCCTCCTTTGTGCAATCATGAATATATGAGTCAAACGCATTTCAAAAGACGCGTTTGATAGGGACCCAAACTGGTCGAGGACTACGCCCCCTAAGGTATAGTCCTCATTCTGCCCAATTGTGAAATCTTTCACTACTAAACAAAGTGATTTTACCACAGCTTGGCGCCATTGTCAAATTTACAATGCGCTTGCGCCCACAGATCGTTACCAGGTGGTACAGGCAATTTTGACAAAAGGGGGTGCTCCTATAGTAAAAAGAGTTGCGGAAATAACTGTACCAGAAGGAGCACCGCCTATGGCCAATCTGGCCTACAGGCAAGAAAACTGCTGCAGACCTATATAGTGCTTTTGGTATCGAACCGCTTAGCGCTGACAGCGAACTAGTCTATCCTAGCGCCAAGCAGGTACACGGTCGTGGGTTAGACTACCGCTGGCTGAAGTGTAACCAATTTCCCAGTAAGGCGTCCAAGCTAACGCCATCATGGTTACCTGCACTGCTCCACGTCCAGGCCTGACTGGATAAGTCTCGATTTTGTCCAAGATCGAGGCCCATTTTTTGCTGAGTGCCTCTGCTTCTAGTTCCATCTCGCGGCGCATGTTTTCGATCTCGGACTGCAAGCAGGCGATTTGCTCCTCTGATTCCTTGATATCGGCTTGTGCGCTGGCAGTGAGGCGACGCTTGGTCGCAGCACGAGAGAGCGTGGTTGTGCTTCGGCGGCGACCGAATATGCCTAACATGCCGATAACCGTTTCACCAGCAGAGAGCAGCTCTTCCCGTTTGCGCGCTTCGTATTCAGCACGATCTTTGCTGAGCTCCGTTTGCTCTCGCGCCAACTGATCTTCTAACCGGTCGAGCTTCTGTTGGTACTTTTGGCGCAGTTTTTCCACCTCAGCATCGCGGTTTTCGCGCGCCAGTTGCTGGGCCCGGGCAGCAAAATCGCGCTCAGACTCGCCAGGTTCTGCATAAAGCTTCAAGGCTGGGATGTATAGCAGGTTTAATGTTTGCTCGCGGTATAGATAATCCGCAAACTCCTTTTCGATTGCTTTCAGTTTAGCGGCAGTGTTGAGCTGTGACGGAACCGAGGCGAAAAGGGCTTCTGGTTCTGGCTGTGTCGGGAGGCCATGCAGGTCTACTGTTATTTGCTCCGCGTCCTGCCAGCGGATCACTGTTCCCAGGGCATTAGGCGGTACCAGGAAGCCTATTTCTCTCGTCTCATCTACATTTCGAGCTCGATCGGCAAAGCGCACACGGCCCAAAGCCAGCAGAGCGGGTTCATAGACCAGTTTGCTCTCCAATGCCTCCACACGTCGCCCTTGATTTCTCTCCAGAGCAGCGACAGCACTAGCAGAGCTAAGTCGCACAGGCAGGAAAAATTGGGGCAAGTCGTGGGGCAAGGTTGGAGGGATATGGCTATAGCCCGCAGCCATTTCCATGACTGCGGGGGCAACTTTTTCGCGAGTTATCTGTTCTGTTGCAACTGTTGCAGGCATTGCAGCCATTGCAGCTTTCCTTTCGGCCATTAATTCGCGTACCTGAGGGCGGGTGAGTGGCCCACGTAGGTAGCTCATTGCCCAACGCGTTTGAAAGATAACGGGACGATCTTGATGGACATTGTGCAGCAGAAAAATGCGTGAGGAGAGGGCGGATATGCTACGATCAAGCTGGCTGCGATCCGGAACGCTCCCTGCTGTAGCAGATGCAGACTGCAGCCCATCCAGCACACGAGCTTTATCCTGATCGGTTTGCAGCTTTCCGATGAACCAGGTGCCAGCATTGCTCAAGCCTTTGTAATCTATGTCCACTGGATTCTGCGTGGTGAGCACAACTCCCAAGCCAAAGGCTCGAGCCTGTTTCAAGAGGGTCAGCAAGGGCAACTTGGACGGGGGATTCGCAACTGGCGGGAAAAAGCCAAACAACTCATCAAAGTAGAGCAGCGCACGAAGGCTGGTTGTACCCGATTGTTGCCTCACCCACGTGACGATTTGCTGCAGCAAAAGGGTGACAAAGAACATGCGCTCTGAGTCGCTCAGGTGAGCGATGTAAAAGATGCTGTGCCGCGGTTTGCCACTCGCTGTATACAAGAGGCTATTGACATCAAGCGGCTCGCCTTGAATCCATGCCCCAAAGGTAGGTGCTGCGATGATACGGTTCAAGGACATAGCCAGGCCAAAGCGCTCCTTTTCCGGGAAAAAGGTATCCAAATCAAACACGCCTAGTTTTCGCACTGGCGGTGATTGCACTGCTGTAATTAGCTTGGCCAGGTCGAGATCCTGCCCCTGGCTCCAGAAATGTTCGAAGATGTTGGAAAGCAGGATGTGCTCGCGGCTGCGCAGGGGATCGGCTTTCATGCCCACTAGTCCGAGCAAGGCACTGACCGTGCCTTGTATTTGCTCACGCAGCAACTCGGCATTTTCGCTCCAATCCAAAGCAGGTGCTTTGAGCGAAGCCAGGATGGAAACAGGCAAGCCGGAATCGGAACCAGGCGTGTAAATAGCAAAGTCCACGCTTTCTTTCAACATGCGGATGCGCTCAGGCCCTTGTCCCCAATCAGCCAGCCCTTTGCGCCAGGTTTCTGCAATGTAAGCAGCGTATTCTGCTACAGTCATGCCCTTGCGTCGTGCATCATCGAGATTAACCCATGGTTGAAAATCTTCCGGACGCAATTCGGGAAAGGTCAATAGGAGATTCGTGACGTCGCCCTTGGGGTCAATGATGATGGCCGGAACGCTATCTAGGGCTGCTTCCTCCAGCAAATCAATGCACAGGCCTGTCTTTCCGGAGCCAGTCATACCCACGCAGACAGCATGGGTAGTGAGATCACGGGCATCGTACATGATTAATTGTTCAAGCCGTTTGTCCTGTGCCAAATCGTATTCCTGGCCCAGGTAGAAGGCACCTAGTTTTTCAAATGCTTGCATATTGACACCTCCCCAAATTGCAGCGAGTTTATCGCTGCCGTTTCCTTAGTGGCAAATGCTCTTATCCACCTCAACAAAGCGGGAAAGTACGCTAGTTGCATTATACATCCTGACCGAAACACGGGCAAAAGAAGCGTATCTGCTAGTTTGACTAATTCTTCTTTATTCGATATGATTTTTGTGAGCACCACACAAAATAGCCAAAGGAGGCATGGTATGGCAAGGATCATTGATATCGAGGGGATTGGTCCGGTTTACAAAAAGGCGCTTAAAGAGAAGGCCGGCATCACGACCACTGAAGCTTTTCTGGAGGCAGCCGCAACTCCCAAAAAGCGCGAAGAACTTGCCGCCAAGACGGGTATCAGCGAGAAACTCATTCTAGAATGGGCAAATTTGGCTGACCTGTTCCGGATTAAGGGCGTTGGGGAAGAATATTCCGACTTGCTGGAAGAGGCAGGGGTGGATACGGTGGTCGAGTTGGCGCAACGCAATCCGGAAAACCTTTTTGCCATGCTAAAGGAAGTCAACGACCGCAAAAGTCTGGTGCGCCGCTTGCCCACTCTGGAACAGGTCAAAGACTGGGTACAGCAAGCCAAGAAACTGCCCCGAGTTCTCACCTACTAGCCGGTCAGTTTTTGTACGAAATACGTTTGTAGTAGGTGCTTCAGCGTCTGGTGTGCTGAAAGTTGTATACTGCAGATCGTTTTGATTCGCCACTGGTCGGTAATTTGTATGACAGGAGAAAAGGAGAGTGAGCATGCCGTCAATTTTAGATCGTCTTTTCGGTCGAAAGAAGGAAGAAGAAAAGAAAGAAGAAGCAACTCCGCAGCGCGTGGATGAAGAAGCAGCGCGGGCACGACGAGAGCAACTCGCTCGTGAACGGCAGGAGATGGAAGAAGCTCGCAGACGTTTCGAGGAGAGCGAACGGCAGCGCCTGGAAGAGCAGAAAAAACTTGAAGAACTTGCCAAACAGGAGCGAGAGCGCCTAGCTGCGAAAGCTCAGGCGCAGGCTGCTGGTGCTGAGCGCTTCTATGTGGTGCAAAGCGGCGATTCCTTGTCCAAAATTGCCAAAGAAATGTACGGCGACGCAAAGCGTTGGCCCGAGATTTACGAAGCCAACAAGGAGCTCATCGGAGACAACCCGAACCTCATCCATCCTGGCCAAAAATTGCGCATACCGTGAAACAACTACGGCTTTGTGCTGCGGCATGGACGTACGCATCTAGCCTGGCCCCAAGTGGCCAGGCTTTTTCGTTTTTCCTGTTCATGCTATAATCGCTGACAGTAGGTAGCAAAGAAGATAGACCTCAACATGGCGGTGGAGGGTGCTAACCAATCGATAATTTGTGGCAGGGGCTGTAGGGAACCTGAGCGCTGAAAACCACGTTTTAAGGTTTGAGGGAGATAGAAATAATGGGTCGGGCATTGATCTGCATATTATCGCTATTCGCTGTGCTCTTTTTGCTAGCATCCTGTGTCCCCACACCGGTACCTTCTACTCCTACGCCAACCGTCAAAGCACCAACTCAAGGGGCATCGCCTACTTTGCTGCCCACTGCTACTGCCTTACCCTCGCCAACATTTCCCGATAGGCCGTATCTTATCGGAGAAATACCCCTTCGTTCTCTGCGTGGTGTAGGTCATGCTCCGCAGGCGATCGTCATATTGAATGGCCGAGTCTACGTGGCCAATCGCAGCACTAACAATGTTTCTGTGATTGAAGGAAATCGCGTATCTGCAGTAATCCCTGTTGGCGACAAGCCAGTTGCCCTGGCAGCGGACGCAAAGACTGGTTTCGTGTACGTAGCTAACGAGGGGAATGACTCCCTTTCCATCATCTCAAGCGATCAGGTAGTCAAGACAGTGCCCACTGTCAAAAGCCCCGCTTGCCTGGCTGCCTGGGATGGCCGCGTCTACGTTGGTGGACGTGGGGAGAATGTACTCAGGGTGTTAGACGGCTTTTCAGGTGAACGGATAGGCTCTGCAACTTTGCCAGCACCCATCGGTATATTGGCCCTTACGGTGAACCCAGCGACCAGGTTATTGTATGCTAGTGTGTATGATAGCGTGCAAATCGTGAGTTTGGAAACTATGACCATTGTAGCACAGCTCAAGTGCCCTGTCTATCTCACACTGGAAGCAGACCCGGTGCATGGTGGCTTCCTCGTAGGCGAATATGACGCTGTCAGCAATACGAGCTATTTGGTGAACTATGCCGCGTTTGGGCAGCAAGAGATGGGACGTGTGCCTATTGGTGGGGATCCCCGAGGCATAGCCGTAAATCCCCAAAATGGACGCATTTACGTGGCTAACTCTTGGACAAACGATGTATCAGTTATTGATGGCGGCAAGCTGCAGTTGGTCGCTACCGTGCCGGTTGGACTGCGACCGTGGGATGTGGCTGTGGATGAAAAGGGGCGAGTATACGTAGTCAATGCGGATAGCGAGAACGTGGTCATACTAGATGGCGAAACCAACCAGTTGCACACCGTAGTGCCGCTGGCTTTGCTGCCCCGGGACATGGCGGTAGATGAAAACACTGGACGACTCTACATCGCCTGCGCGAGCACAAACAGCGTTTTCGTGCTGCAGGATCAACGCGTTACGACCGAAGTGTCCGTAGGGTTGCATCCAATTGAGGTAGCAGTGGATGCTAAACGGGGGCAACTGTTTGTTTTAAATCATGTATCTGGGGATTTAAGCGTAATCTCGATGCGTGACAATCGGGTTGTCAAGACTGTGAACGTTGGTTCAGCACCCCAAGGGCTTGCGGTTGCGTCCGAAGCAGCTCGGTTATATGCCAGCGATGCCGTGTTGGATGCCGATAGCCAACGGGTACTGCGCAACATCGAGTTGCTAACTACGTATGGCTCGGTCGTTAAGCCTGTTCAGATCGAACTGGACGCAAAAAGCGGTCGTGCTTACATGGTGGCTCACAATGGCATACCCGGCTCCAATGGCGGTTTCATTATCTATGTGATGGATTTGACCAGCGGAGAATTGATTCCAGGTGCAGTTGGGGGCTTGAGCACCACAGATATGGTGCTAGATTCTGAGGGACAGCTCGTTTTCTCTACAGCGGGGCGCTTTGGGCGCTTTCAATTGATTATCAACGATGCCATCGACTTCAGACAGGTAGCGGTTGTGGATTTGCCCAAGTATCCAGCAGCTCTTGCTTACAACCCCAAGACACACCACGTCTTCCTTTGTCTCACTACTACCTCGGATCCGACTGTTGAACCCGGTCCTCAGTTATGGATTCTCGATAGCCGCGGCTTTGGTACCGTGGCGCAGCTTCGCTTGCCTGGCGAGCCCGGCCAGGTTTTTGACCCGTACGACATGACAGTAGATGTACAACGAGGATACGTGTATATTGCTGACAGGGAAAGAGGCACGGTGCACGTATTGCGCGATGCATTATTGCCACCGCCACCAACTCCCACACCTACACACACGCCAACGCCATGGCCCACGCTGACACCCCAACCTGAACCCAGCCTGACGGCAACAATCATCCCGGAGCCCTCATGTCAGCGGGTTCCAGGGCCACCGTTTGCTGGCCGTTGGATGAGCGAGCCTGCTCTGCGCCTAGGCCTGGGTTGTCCAACTGAAGAGATGCAAGGCGGGTTTATTGCGGAACAGCCCTTTGAACGGGGTTACATGATTTGGCGGGAAGCTGATCGGAACATCTTTGTGTTGTACAACGATGGTCAATGGCACAGCTTTGCCGATCAGTGGCAGGAGGGCATGCCAGAATACAGTTGCACAGCAACTCCCCCAGGAGGCTTTTTACAGCCCAAACGCGGATTTGGCTTGGTCTGGTGCGCACAAAGGGCAGTCAAGGAAGGGCTAGGCTGGGCAAATACAGAAGAACGAGGCAATACGACTGAATGGCAAGCCTTTGAACGTGGGCAGATGATCCGATCCCGTATCCGTCCTGTTGTCTATGTTCTGTTTGCCGATGGCAGTTTTCTGGAGTACCCAGACCTCGGATCTTAAATCCAGACTGTTGAACGGCCAACAGTGAGAGCGATTATAATATAGCGCATGCTCTCACTCTCGGGACAAAGCGACTTACATACAAGAGGAAACGAGAAGAAGCATGCTCGTAGGCATCATTGGCCCCACGGATATCCAAGTGACATCTAGAGCCGCTGGCCTAGATCCCAGCGTTTGCGAGCGCGTAGCCAAGGCAGCAGGAGCGGGTTTGGCTCAGCGCGGGTACGAGGTCGTGTTAGTGCCTGACCGGGGTGTCGCATTGTTGGCAGCTCAGGCCTATCGAGAGGCAGGGGGACGCAGGCTGATAGGCATCATCCCCCATGGAGGGACCTCAGCGCAGGAAGCTACTGCTTGCTGCGAGCGCCACCGCCATCTCTGTCACGAGACGGTAGAAGACCTGACCTGGACAGGGCAACACGAATGCATTGCTCAACTCGCTGATGTGCTGGTTTGTATTGGCTTGAGCTGTGGCACTATCGCCGAGATTGCTTGGACCAAGTGGGTGGGTCAGACCTCTGTGGTGATCATCAAGCCGCTCATCAGCGGCATTCCCCCAGAAGTGGAAGCAGAAACGAATCTGCACTGGGTAGAGGATCTGGATGGTGTCTACCAATTCCTGGAGAAGCTGGCAGCGCAGGAGCGCCAAGGGGATTCACATTAAGGGGTTTGCTTTTTATCGTCCCAATTGGTGTAGTATAATTTTGCATCATTTCATCATAAGGGTGAGCTATGGATGCTATTGAGCGTATCTTTGATCGTACAGTAGCCGAAGTCATCGTCAGAGAGGAATTGGAAGAGAAGCTGCGCTCGGGACGCAAGCTGCGTTTGAAACTGGGACTAGACCCCAGCAAGCCGAACCTGCACATTGGACATGCGATCGCTTTGCGCAAGCTGCGACAGTTTCAGGAGTTGGGACACCAGGTTGTACTGATCGTGGGCGACTGGACTGCCCAGATTGGCGACCCCAGTGGACGGGATGAAACGCGCACCATGCTCAGTGCGGAAGAAGTGCGGCGTAATGCCGAAACCTACATGCGGCAGTTTTTCATTGTAGTGGACCGCTCACGCACCGAAGTTCGCTGGCAAAGTGAGTGGTTCGGCAAGTTCACCTTAGCGGATGTCTTTAACCTCGCTAGCCGCTTCACTCTGGCCCAGATGATGGCCCATGAGACATTCCGCCAGCGCTGGGAGCAGGGCCGTGCCCTGACACTTATGGAACTGATGTACCCCTTATTGCAGGCGTACGACTCGGTGGCCATCCAGGCGGATGTCGAATTTGGAGGCACGGATCAGAAATTCAATATCTTGGCCGGACGCGAACTGCAGGCCAGTCTTGGCTTGCCCGCACAGGATGTCTTTCTGGTACCGCTTTTGCCTGGCATTGATGGACGCAAAATGAGCAAAAGCTTTGGCAACACAATAGACCTGACCGATCCGCCCGATCAGATGTATGGCAAAGCTATGTCTATCAGCGATGACATGCTCGATGAATACCTGACTCTAGCCAGTGAGATACCTGATAGCGAATTAGCAGAGATACGGCGTGCACTTGCCGATGGCACGGTCAACCCGCGAGATGTGAAAATGCGCCTGGCCTATGATATCGTGCGGCAATTTCATGGCCCGGAAGCGGCACGCAAAGCAGAGGAGGAGTTCGTCCGAATTTTTCAGCGACGTGAACTACCAAGCCAAATTCCGCTTTATGAACCGCCTGACTGGTCACCCATAGCAATCGTAGATTTGTTGAAAAATGCAGGACTGGCAAGCAGTGCTAGTGCAGCTCGGCGACTGGTTGAGCAAGGCGGAGTACGAATTGATGACGAGAAAGTGGAGGATATTGGCCTGATTGTTCAGCCTCGGGAGGGAATGGTCATCCGGGTAGGAAAGCGCAAGTTTGTTCAGCTCGTGCGCTCTAGGAAATAGCCCGCCTTAACAATCATCCTGCACAAAGTTCCACTACTAGCAAGTCGAGAGCCAACAACTCATCCATCTGACCAGTTTTAATGGCCTGCTCGACCTCGGCCAACCGACGATAGATGGATTCCAACCGTTCTATAGAAAACTTCTCTGCTTGCTCCGATGCCTTGTCAACAATGAAAGCGTGCCTAATTTCCAAGGTCTTCTGAATTTGGGCTCGCTTGACACCTTGGGATTGCAGTTCCGTCACTTGCAACAAGATACGGAATTGACGCTCGATCATGGTGAGCAGGTACGCTGGTGCTGCTCCGCTTTCGAGCAGTTTATGTAAGTAGCGGACTGCGTTCTCCCTCTGACGCAACCCAATCGCATTAACGAGGGCAAACACGTTGTACGTTCTTGCCTCGTTGACCAGTTCGTGCACATCGTTGAGCGTCACAGTCCGCTGAAAGTTGGCGTAAGCCAGCAGCTTCTCCAACTCCTGGTCCAACACTCGCAGCTCGCTGCCGACAAGACAAGCCAGTGCGTGGGCAGCCTGAGGGGTGATTTTCCCGCCTTTTGCTTTCATGCGCTGCTCGATCCAACGTCCCAAATCGCGTTCCGCCGGAGGGGTAAATTCCTTTACATACACCCATTTCTTGTCCAAGGGTAGAGTGCGGAAAACAGGATTTGTTGGGCTGAGGGAGCGGCTCTCGACAAAAGCAAGGTAAGTGGTCTCTGGCAATCGTGGCAAGTACTGTTTCAACCCTTCAAAGAAGGCCTCATCGGCCTCAGAAATCTTTGGTTGCTTATCCCTTAACTTGCCCTCCTTAGGCGGTTCAAACTTAGACCAGAACTCTTCCACAATCACCAGACGCCGCTCAGACATGAAGGGCAACGCATCGCAAGCCTGGATGAGTGTCACCAGGTTGATCTTGCGCCCATCAAACACGGTTGTATTGAGGCCGGCCACAATAGGATCGCCCAGACTCTTCTTTGCTTTCGCCAGTGCCTCAGAGCGCGTGAACTCGTCTTCGCCGTGAAAGAGGTAAAGCACGTTTACTCCTGCACCGTCTTGATGCGATGCACTACCACGTTGCCTTGCTTCTGACAGCGAATATCCACAATGCGCAATCTGCTCACATCCGGTGAGGTCGTGATGAGTTCTTGGAGCTTAACTCCAAGGGGCTGTACTAGGGTCAGCACTACTGCCAGCCCTATAAGCAGCTGTAGGAATTTCCTCAGAGGGGACCTCTTTCTATTGCCCAAAGTAATGTAGGAAACGAGGCTGCTCAGCACAAGTCCTGTGGTCAGGTTCGTTCCACAACGTGGGTGGATGGCTAGCTGCTTTTCACCAGCACTCAAACGCTGCCAGGCGTCAGAGAGCGCTTTGATCACTGCGTCTGTAGTGACAGAGCCGTACAGGGTAAAGCCCTCCCAGTCGCTTCGTCCTAAAAGGCGGAGCGCAGGGTGCCTTTCGGTCAGGACATTGATGGTAGCATGTTCCAGAGCATGATTGCGCCGAATGGCATCCATTGGCGGCAATTCCAAAGGGTTCACGGGGCGATTCCTTTCAGATTTGATCATGCACAAGTTACAAACAGTATTGCGTAGATAGGTTACAAACTTATTATAGCCGAGAATGCATACCAACCAAAGGGCATGACATAGGATATGGTGGTGATATGAAGTGCCAAGAATTCGATCACAGAAGGCGGCTAAGCACCCAGAAAATGACGAAGAAGAGGGTGATAGCCACCACGGAGATGAGGCAGAACAAACCCACGCCAATCACGAAATTGACGGCGGGCTTGTCGCTTTTCATGGCTAAGTAGCCCATGCGCGTGAAATTGGACAACGAGACGATCAGTATGGCCAATACTGCACCCCACATCATGCCATCAGCAATCAGCGCTGCCCCAGCGAGGGAATTAATCAGCGTTTGTGCGATCCCGCCGAGCACCGCGCCAGCAATACCAGCCACAATTGCTTTGCTTACTCGAAGGTCGCGCATAATTTTTGCTCCTCATCCCCAGTTCTCAACTGCCCAGACCAGTTCATCTACACTTGGCACTGCATTGCCCAACTTGCGTACAACCAAGCCTGCGGCATAGTTGGCCAAGCGAGCTGCATCAGAAAAATTTCCTCCTGCCAGTAGAGCCAAGGTAGCCACAGCAATAACGGTATCGCCTGCACCTGTTACATCGAAAACCTCGCTACGGTTCACAGCAGGCAGATGGCAGCATCCCTCGTTACGCGCGATAAGCGACAAGCCTTCTGCGCCGCGAGTGATAATGACGGCATCCACATCTAATTGGCGTAGCAATTCTTTGCCAGCCAGATGATAGTCTTCGTTGTTCTGCAGATGGCAATCCAATGCAGTTTCTACTTCTTGTCGGTTGCCCTTGATTAGGCGAAAACCTGTATATTTGTGGAAGGCTCCTTGAGCATCAACTGTGCACAGTTTGCCCTGAGCGCGTGCACTGCGTTGTACAGCCTCAATTACGGCTGGGCTGGCCACACCGGTCTGGTAGTCTGACACAAGCACTGCTTCCATATGAGGCGTAAGCTTTTGGACCTGAGCGATTAGCTTTGCTTCTATCTCTTTGCTCACTTCGCGGCGGTCCACATGGTCTATACGCGCCACTTGTTGTGGAAAGCGCAAGGAACCCTCGGCCAGGATGCGTGTTTTGGTGGTGGTTGGGCGAGAATTATCCACTACTACACCAGATGGATCAATGCCCACCTGGCGTAGTTCCGCCAGTAATTGTACCCCGGCAGGATCGTCTCCAATCAGACCTATTACCGTAGCCTGTCCACCCAAAGCGCACACATTGTGGGCGGGGTTGGCTGCTCCTCCAGGGACGTAGAAGCGGCGCATGAATTCCAGGACAGGAATCGGTGCTTCCCGCGAAAGGCGGGTGGCGTGACCCAGTACATACTCATCGAGGAACAGGTCACCGATAACCAGGATACTGTGACCGGCCAGCCGAGGTATAAGACGAAGGAGCTGTTGCCTGATCTCATTCATGCCTTCACCGAAAACGCTCCTGTAATTGACGTTACTGTACACGATTAGGACTTGTTTGTCAAAAGCCACGCGGTCGTTCTTGCTGTCCTAGGATTCATACTGAAATCGCCACATCGGACTTTGGCTTCTTTGGCTACATCGCTGGTTTGATGTATTATGTGAGTGAACAAGGCCAAAATGGAGCTGTGCTGCTGTGAGCGAGATACGTTTTTTGGCCAATAGCATGCTGGGCACACTTGCCAAATGGTTGCGTATATTGGGATACGACACATTGTACTCCCCCGAGCTCGACGATCTCGAGGCAGTAAGGCTGGCTCGCTTGGAAGGACGTGTGCTGCTGACACGGGATACTGGTCTGCTCCGGCGCAAAGGCCTTCGTTCCCTGTTTATTGAGAGCGAGGTATTGCAGGAACAACTTGCACAAGTGCGGCAGGCATTTGGTTTGCGCTTCGATCAACCATTTTCCCGATGCCCGGTGTGTAATACAGTGCTCGAAGAAGTCCCCAAGCACGAAGCCTGGGGGCAGGTACCTCCCTTCGTTTTTCAAACCCAGGAGAGTTTCCGCTTGTGCCCTGAATGCAATCGCTTCTATTGGCGCGGGACGCATTGGCAAAAGATGCGCGAACAACTGGAGAAATTAGAAGTGTGAGGGTAGTGCCTTTGTCCTTTCGGTGGATAAGTTTATAATATGAATAGTAATCCAACTGCATGGCTTGATACCTAAGCAAAAGAAAGGAGGAATGGTCTGGATCCAGAGAAACTGGGCAGAGCTATAGTGGATTTCGCCGTAAGCAAACTGGGAGAGGATGTCCTTCTACTGGATATCCGCCCAGTATCGACGTTTGCCGATTACTTCGTCATCTGCAGCGGTACGAGTGAGCGACAGATTCAGGCTATCTATGAAGATATCCTAACAAAACTGGACGAAATGGGTGTGCGTTTACTCGGTTCGGAGGGCACGGCGACATCCGGTTGGCTCCTAATGGATTACGGTTCAGTTATTGTTCACATCTTTTTGCCGCTGACGAGACGTTATTATAACTTGGAGCAATTGTGGAAGGATGCCAGGCCTGTGCTTAGAATCCTCTAATGGCCTGCGAGGAAGCGCAAGAGGGTGATAAGCTGTACATCTTCTTGCGCTTTCAGTTACTCGAATATCCAGCGATCCGTGTCCCGATTCCAGGATAGGATTTCCTCATCGCGGAAAAACAATCCCAGTTCAAAAGCAGCCGTCTCGGGACCATCTGAGCCGTGCACCAGGTTTCGACCGATTTCTACGGCAAAATCAGCGCGGATGGTCCCGGGCGTCGCATTGGCTGGGTTCGTTGCGCCCATGGTGTTTCGCACCAGTTCAATGGCTCGGTTGCCCTCCACTACCATGACGACCACTGGGCTGGAAGTGATATATTCGACTAATCCCTCATAGAAGGGTTTGCCCTTATGTATGGAGTAATGCTTTGCTGCCAGTTCCTTACTCATCTGAATCATTTTCATGGCCACGATCTTCAGACCTCGGCGCTCTAGCCGCGTGATAATCTCGCCAATCAGGCCACGCTGTACTCCATCCGGCTTGATGATAACCAGAGTTCTTTCCATATCTTGGATGTCTCCTCAATGAAATAGTAGGCTTGTTGCAGTTATGTGGTTTTCTCCTCCAGCCTGCGCAAGATCCATCGGTATCTGTCCAGTGCTTTCTGCAACTGGCCATCTTTTACGTAGAGATCCGCGAGCAATTCATGGGCTTCTAGATTATCTGGCCTAGATGCCACGATGGTTTCCACGTCACGGATGAGTTCTGGCAAGATCTTGGACTTGCCCTGAAGCAGCAGGTTGTATTGTTCCAGCGCTAGCTTCACCTGACCCAGGTCAAGATAGGCGCGAGCCAAAGCCAGGCGCGTTTCGTCATCCTTGGGACTTTCCTCCAGATGCAGCTTGTAACGTTCTATCACCGCCGTTGCGCTAGGCGTCATCCCTGCAGCAGATGCTAGGGTTGTCTCCTCAGAGGCTACCTCTAGGGGCGTCAGGGCTTCTGATTCAGCCGGAGCTACCATGGCTTGTGCTTTTTCTTCAAGGTGCGCTTCTTCAACGGCAGGCGTTGTAGGCTCAAGTTCGGCAACCCCTGTTTCCTTTTCCAAGGCTGCTTCCGGGATTGGGCTGACCTGTTCCTCCGTTGATGGCACGACTGGTTCAAGGCCAGCGGGGATGATTTCAATTGGCATCTCTTCTGTTGTTGCTGCTACTTCTGTTATAGCTGCGCCAGCCGGTGCCAAGACCTCAGGAATTGCAGCAGGTGTTACTTCGGGCTCTGCCTTCTTTTCGAGGCGGGGTATCCTGATACTCTGGGGTGGCAAGGGAGATTGGTCGCCAAAAAGGGTTTGGGCTAATTTGTTTTCAGGGTCCAAATGGCGTGCATTGGCTAAGATAGCCCAGCCCTCATCCTGACGGCCCTTTTCGAGCAGTATCGCTCCCAAAAGCAGAATGGCCTTGAGGCAGTCAGGGCATATCTGCAAAATCTCACGTGCTACTGCGGCTGCTTCCTCGTGACGTCCATCGCGCCAGAGGGTTTCGGCAAAAGAGAGCTTCAGATCCAAGCGGTCACGACCGGCTTCGCTTTCAAGCAAATCGCGAAACTCTCGAATAGCCTGGCGGTATTGTCCCCCTTTGGTGTACACGCGAGCAAATGCCGCTTTATTGTACTTGATCCGTTCGGGCTCCCTGCCGTCCCGCTTGGCATACAATCTGCGCAGCGCTCCGCGAATTTCTTCGTTGTTTGGCGCCAGTTCGAAAGCCCTCTCCATGTACCAAATTGCCTCAGGGATCTGCCCCTTTTCCTCGAGCGCGACGCCAAGGCCAGCATAAGCGACAAAATTCTCTGGATCGGCATGGTCCAAAAGTCGTTTGAAGATGTCAATAGCCTCGTCAATCTCGCCTTTGTCCAGGCAAGCTTCGCCTAGGATTTGATAAGCCCTAATGTGTTTGGGGTACCGTTTCAAGATGTGCTGGCAGATGGCAATAGCGTCATCATAAGCGTGCGCACTGATCAAATCGCGGGCCTCATCGCAATACTCTTGTAAGGTAACTCGGGCCACAGCTCCTCCTTTCGCTGTTCGAGAGCTCTCAATAAAGCACTTGATACTCCTATTATGCCCCCATTTGCGCGGAATGTCAATGCAAGGTTCTAGTTTGTAAATTTTGAGTGCTCAGCCCCTTCACCCATGTTCAGTGGTGCACAGCTTGAGGCCTGCTCCCGTGCCGAGGCATTGAGAAGAGGGCATCTTGTACCAGAAAGCAACCCGATGTTATAATTTATTGTACTATTACTCCACAGCTATGGAGCACTTGTAATGAAACGTTTACAACGCGTGGTTCTGCCCATTCTTGCCATTTTGTTGCTTGTGTTGTGCGTTGGGCCCTTTTTCATTCCCGTGCCCCCGCTTGAAAACACTGTACCCCCTAGGCAATTGGCTGACACGGATAGTCGTTTTATCACGGTCAACAATTTGGAGGTGCACTACAAATCCATGGGGCAGGGCGAACCCGTGCTGGTGTTGTTGCATGGCTTTGGGGCTAGCGCCTGGTCTTGGCGCGAGGTCATGCCGTCTTTGTCCCAGTTTGGCATGGTCATTGCCTTTGACCGTCCTGCCTTCGGATTGACTGAGCGTCCCCTGCCCAGCGAGTGGGAAAACGAGAATCCCTACACGGTCGAAGCACAGGCTCGTCTTACGGTAGGCCTGTTGAACCAGATGGGCATCGAAAGGGCGATTCTGGTGGGACACTCAGCGGGGGGTACGATCGCTGTACTAACTACTCTCCTTTTCCCTGAACGGGTACAGGCATTGATATTGGTCAGCCCCGCAATATACGAAGGGGGTGGTGCACCCTCATGGGTTCGTCCGTTCTTGCACCTGCCACAGTTGCAACGCCTTGGCCCTTTGCTAGTGCGTCTACTCACTTCCCGCCTGGAGGGAGCATTGCCCAGTGCCTGGCATGACCCGAACAAAATCACTCCAGAAGTGCTTGCTGGTTACAAAAAACCGCTGCACGCTGATAACTGGGAGCGCGCTTTCTGGGAGTTTGTCCTGGCTAGCCATCCCTTGGAACTAGATAAACAATTGGAGCATATTGATCAGCCGGTATTGGTCATCACTGGCGACGATGACCGCTGGGTGCCCTCTATGCAGAGTGTGCGTCTTGCGGCTGAGTTGCCTGAAGCTGAATTAGTAGTTATTCCTAATTGCGGCCATTTAGTCCAGGAGGAATGCGCAGAAGAATTCCTGCAGGCAGTGGCCGCTTTCTTGGATTCGGTACACTGACCATAGCGAAGATTGTTTGAGGATGATGTGTCATGGAGACCCAACCTGGGTTGGTCATTCTCTTTAGCGTACATTGCAAATTTGACAAAAATCCGAACTGCTATATTGGTATTCAACTGGTATAGACCAATCATAACCATTATAATGGCAAAGTGTTCTAAGGAAACGCATCTGTTGTTAAGACCAGACAGTTCAGAACCATTGTACGTGCAACTCGAAAGAATTCTAGTGTCGCAGATTGTAAGCGGCGATTTGCATCCTTATCAGAAGCTCCCATCTGAGCGTGAGCTGTGCCGCCGTCTTGGCATCAGCCGCATGACGGTGCGCCAGGCTATAGGTAACCTTGTCAAGGAAGGGCTTGTCTACACTCGAGTAGGTAAAGGCGTCTTTGTTGCTGATCCCCCGAGAGGTTTGAAAGTAAAGATTTCTTTAGCTGGTTTCAGCGAAGACATTCGGCGTTCTGGAGCCAAGTCCTCCTCTATTCTCTTGGAAGCCAGATTATTGCAGGCAACGCCTGCGTTAGCCAAGGAGCTTCATATCTCAAGGCAGGAAGAAGTGGTCAAGGTAGAACGACTGCGTCTGGTCAACAATGTGCCGCTGGCTTTGCATACGGCTTACCTCCCTCACCGCCTTTGTCCCGACATCCTCCAATACAACTTGGCTGAGGAGTCGCTGTTCCATACCCTCGAGAAGGTATATGGTTTGCACCTGGCGCGCGCGGAACAAACCGTGCGAGCGGTACTGGCTGGACCTCGTGAATTAGAGCTGCTCGGTCTATCTGCTCCTGCTCCTGTTCTACACGCGGAACGCACTACCTACCTTGATACGGGGGAGGTCATCGAGTTTTCGCAGGTTTTCTATTGCGGCGAGTGGTACAGGTTACATTTTGAGTTGGATCCTTATGGAGAACGAAAAGAAAGTAGAGCGAATCCTTGATCCACGTAGTCGTTGTCACTCATGGAAACTTGGGTGAAGCGCTCATTCGCGCTGCACAGATGATCGTAGGAGCGCAAGAAGGCGTGCGCGCTGTTTCACTCCTTCCTGAGGAAAGCCCGGAAGGCTTTGGCGACAAATTGGAGAGTGCCCTGCTGGACTTTCAGGGGCAGGATACGCTCATGCTGCTTGACCTTTTTGGAGGCACTCCATGTAACGTGGCGGTGCGTAAAATTTTGCAGCCCAATGTGGAGTGCGTTACTGGTGCAAATATGGCCACAGTCATTGAAGCCCTCACATCGCGTGACTGTATGTCGTTGAGTGAGTTAGCAGCACACGTGGCAGAAGCGGGGCAGAAATCCGTCCTGAATTTGAAGCCGCTCCTGTGTAAAGCCACTGTCAAAAACTGAGCAGGGAAAGGAGGTGAGGACAATCGCTGAGTTCAGTCTGGTGAGGATTGATGATCGCCTTATCCATGGGCAAGTTGTAGCAGTCTGGGTCAAACACATTCGTACTGATCGCATTGTCATTGTAGATGATGGGGTGGCTAGAGACCCATTTATGCAGGAAGTGCTGCGCTTGGCCGCGCCTCCAGGCATTAAGGTGGATGTACGCACTATTCAGGAGGCCATTGCCACCTTTGGTGAAGGCTCATCGCAAAGGGATCGCACGATGATACTGCTCAAATCGCCCCAAGCTGCTCGCCAATTGTTTGATGGTGGGGTTCGTTTTAGCCATTTGAACGTAGGAGGCCTGGGAGCAGGGTCAAGTCGCAAATCCGTGTTCAAAAACATCTCCATGTCGGATGAGGAAAAGGAAATCTTGAAGAGCCTCGTGAAGGACGGGGTGAAAATCACTCTCCAGACTGTGCCAGGCGAACAGTGCGTGGATTTTTCAGCGTTGGTTAAGTAGGCCGTAGTACTCTTATACCAAATTCAAAAAGGAGGAACAAATGGAACGTCGCAAGGTAGCACTTGCCCTAATGATCAGCTTAGTGTTGCTGCTGGCAGGATCTTTGTTCTCTATCAGTCATGCAGCGTCACTGGCACAGGGCGAGACAAGGATGAGTCTGGGTGTGGCAATCATTGTGGGCATTTTGTATTACTTAGCACTATCGCCCTGGTTTGCCAACCTTGGCTTTACGGTACTCTACCGTCCTCTGATCGCTGGTACGCTAGTAGGCCTGGTGATGGGGCGACCTGTAGAAGGCATGACCATTGGTGCTAACATCAACGTGCTCTATCTAGGCTGGATCTCCGCTGGCGGCTCGCTGCCGGGTGACCCGGGGTTAGCAGGTTACCTTGGCACGGCTCTCGCTTTGGGTGGTGGGCTGCAGACGGAGGCAGCATTGGCTTTGGCTGCTCCACTGGGCTTGCTCGGTGGCCTCACCTGGGCGTTGCGCATGTCGGTCTGTTCAGCCTTTGCTCACTGGGCTGATGCCCGCGCCGAGAAGGCAGACATCCGTGGGGTAGCTTTGATGAATGTTGTCCCCTCGCAGATTTTCTTATTCTTCCTGTACGCTGCTCCGGTTGCGTTAGCAGCCTATCTTGGTTCGGCTGCAGTAGCCAATGCGCTGAACTGGATCGGGCAGAACCTAGGCTGGGTGATGAGTGGCTTGTACACAGCGAGTGGCATGCTGGCTGCCCTAGGAATTGCACTCAACCTCCGCTTCCTTTTCCGGGGCTCGCTGCCAGCCTACTTCTTCATTGGTTTCTTTATTGCTACTCTGGCAGCTGGAAGCGCGAACCTGCTGGTGTTGGCTATCATTGGCCTGTGTGTCGCATTGTTGCATGTGACGTTTATCACCGGCGCTGAAGAAACAGGGCCCCTTTTCCCAACTGGGGGAGAAAAGGCTGAACGATATACGCTGCTGGAGCGCAGGGACGTCTTTCGCTCCTGGCTGCTCTGGTTGTTCTTCTCGCATGCTTGCTATAACTGGGAACGCCTGCAGGGTACAGGCTTTGCCATGAGCATGACCCCTATCATCCGCAAATTGTATAAGAACAAGGAGGACATTAAAGCAGCCCTCAAACGCCATTTGGTATTCTTCAACACCCAACCTGACATTGGTGGCGTTGTCCACGGCATCACCATCGCTATGGAGGAGGAGCGAGCACTGGGTGCTGACATCAGCGATGACGCCATCAACTCGGTCAAGACAGGCCTGATGGGGCCCATGGCAGGCATTGGTGATACGATCCAGCAGGGTATCGTTATTCCTATCTCGCTAGCCATCGGCATGAGCCTGGCGCTACAAGGTAATTTCTTGGGGCCCATTATCTACCTTATCCTTGTGGCGGCTTTTGTATGGGGCATTGGCTGGTGGATCTGGCAGCAAGGCTATCTGCAGGGTCGGGATGCAGTTACCAATATCCTCAAGAGCGGTGCGCTGAATCGGGCGATCACTATAGCTGGTGTGCTGGGCAACTTTGTGCTTGGTGCATTGACTGTCAATTTTGTTAAGGTTAGCACCAAGATCAAGTTTACGATCGGCGGCAGCACTTTTGAGCTGCAGAAGATTCTGGATGGGTTGTTGCCTAACATGCTACCACTCTTGCTGGTGTTGCTAGTTTGGTGGTTACTGGAAAGGAAGAAAATCTCGCCGACCAGGATCCTGATTGGAATTATCGTCGTTGCTGTGCTGGGGTCTTACCCGATCTTCGGGCAGTTTGGTATCTTCTAGAGCAAAGCCTGGCTTAACAGGACTCGCTATGGGTCGGCGTGCGAGCAAGCCCCGGCCCATAGCCAGTTGTGTGCTCGAAGGGATGGGTGTGCCGAACGGAAAACACAGCATCTGAATGAAGAAACAAGGAGGCTACTTTTGTACGGAACAAAGGAACGCAGAATGCAGCGCATCTTCAGAAGTGATGGCAGGACGCTTATTGTCGCCATGGATCACGCTGGAGGAATGGGAGTTGTTCCCGGCCTAGACAACCCAGGTAAGACGATCAAGCAGGTCGTGGCAGGCGGTGCAGATGTTATCATGACCACGTATGGGGTGGCAACCCGCTTTGCACAGCAAATCGGCACGGCTGGGCTTATCCTGCGTGTAGATGGTGGAACGAGCACGCTGGCGAAAGATCGTGGCGCTATGTCGCTCATTTACAATGCCATTGATGCCTTGCGCATTGGAGCGGATGGCGTTGTAGCCATGGGTTTTCCAGGCAGCCGCTACGAAGCAGAAACACTGCCTTATCTCTCGCTGCTGGTCAGTGAGTGCCGTGATTGGAACCTCCCTGTGTTGGCTGAGATGTTGCCCGCTGGGTTTGAGGATCCTGCAAACTGGTGGACGCCGGAGAACATCGGCCATGCGTGCCGTATTGGGGCCGAGTTGGGTGCGGACTTTGTGAAGACGCAATACAGCGGTGATGTGGAGAGCTTCCGTCGCATTGTAGATACCACTTATGTTCCCATCGTTATCCTGGGCGGTGGCAAGATCAAGAGTGAAGCCGATTTGTTGACCGTTGTGTATGATGCGATGCAGGCGGGAGCAAAGGGGGTTGCCATTGGGCGCAATATTTACCAACATCCTGCGCCCGACAAGATGACGCGTGCTATTGCCGCCATCATTCATGATAATGCTACGGTCAAGCAGGCTGAGAAGGCTTTGCACTAACTCTCTGAACCACAATACTTCGCTAGAAAGCTAATACGAGAATGGCAAAGAAAACTTTTATTCGTTCCATACTGGTTGCTCCGAAAGAAATCCAGTTCGAGGAAGTGCCGATCCCTGTTCCTGGGCCTGGACAGGTTCTGGTGCAGGTCAAAGCTTGCGCTTTGTGTACGTGGGAGCAGCGGGTGTACGCTGGTGCTGACACGAGCGTTTACCCGCTGTTAGGAGGGCACGAAGTCTCTGGGGTTGTAGCGGAAGTTGGCCCAGGGCTTCAGGCGAAGGTCAAACCTGGCGACCATGTTGTTGCGGCAAGGCTCTATCGTTGTTTCCAATGCACATCCTGTCGTCGTGGGCTGGACAATATTTGTGACAACGCCTGGCAAAATCGTAAGAGCGGTGAGCCTGCTGGACCTGGCGGGTTAGCTGAGTATATGTTGGTGGATGGCTATCAAATCTATCCTGTGAATGGCGATGTACCATTTATCGAATCTTGTCTATCCGAGCCTGTATCTTGTGTGCTGCGCAGCATTAAGAAGGCACAGGTAGAGCCTGCGGACAACGTGGTCATCATCGGCGCAGGCACTATGGGATTGCTGCACCTTATTTTGACCAAGCGTCTTGGCGCACGGGTCTTTGTCAGCGAACCCAACCCTGTGCGAGCAGCAAAAGCGCTGGAGATGGGCGCTATGGCAACTGTTGATCCCAGCAAAGAAAACTTTACAGAGCGTGTCAAGGAATTGACCGGGGGCCGAGGTGCAGATGTGATCTTCGCTGCTATTGGGGTTGCCTCTGCCATTGAGGAAGCAATCAAAGCAGTAGGCAAAGGTGGCCGACTGATGATCTATGCCAGCGTGCACCCCCGGGGTTCAATGATCACGATCGACCCGAACCTGTTCCATCATAAAGAGATTGTGTTGACCGGCACGGTGAGTCAGGATCAAGAGGACTTTTCGCAGGCAGTAGCTCTTTTATCCAGCCATTCCATCAACGTTCAGCCTCTGATCTCCAAGGCATTTCCCTTCTCCCAGCTCCGCGAGGCTTTGGAAGCAGCGCTAAATGGGGACAATTACCGCGTCATAGTTACGATGTAATCCCTGGGTGAATACGAAGTTGTTACCAGAGTGCCAGCTGTTGAGGCGGGCAGTGCCCATCAAGTAGGATAAAGGGTGCTGCTCGCTTTGTTTCAATGCCTAGGGCGTGCAAATCTTCCATATAGCGAAGCTTGCTTTCTCTCCGTGCACGCAGAATGCGTGCCGCCGAGCGTGGGCCGATGCCCGGTACGCGCAGTAGTTGTTCCTTACTAGCACGGTTGATTTCCAGCGGGAAATACTCAGGATGCCTTTGCGCCCAGGCCATTTTGGGGTCCACATCCACATCAAGATAGCCGTTGCGGTCAAATGTCAGGTCCTGCAAGGTAAAACCGTAATGACGAAGAAGGAAATCACTTTGATAGAGCCGATGTTCACGCAGTGGCGGGGTAGCAGGTAGGTGTTCCAGAGGAGTATCGGGAATAGGTTGAAAAGCGCTAAAGTACGCGCGAGTCAGGTTGTGCTCGCGGTACAACCGCTCGACGAGAGCCAGGATTTCCTGATCGGACTCGCCTGCTGCACCGATGACAAACTGCGTCGTCAGTCCTGCCTTAGCCCCTAAGTGAGCCTCGCGGAATTGCTTGGCCCACTCCATGGGTTGCAATAGATCCCGCTCGAAATGTTTGTCTCCGCTCAATCTTTGCAAGTGTCCAGCGCTCGGTGCTTCCAGATTTACAGAAACGCGATCGGCGATCTGCACGGCTCGTTCGACTGCTGCCTTCTCACAGCCAGGCAACAGTTTAAGGTGCACGTAGCCCGTGAAGTGGTACTTGAAGCGCACCAATTCCACGGTGGCGATCATTTGCTCCATAGAGCGCGAGGCACTATTCCATACCGCTGAGCTTAAGAAGAGCCCTTGTGCTCGGTTGCGCCTCACCAGTTCATCGAAAGTTGCTGCAAGTTCCTCGGGACCGAGGGTGCTCCTTTCTACATCACGTGAACGGCGGTTTGCACAATAGAGGCAATCGTTCTCGCATAGACTGGACTGCAGGATTTTCAACAGGGTAACCCTCTTGCCATCCGGCAGCGAAGCGGGGTAGAGCCATTGCCCAATTTCGTCGCGCACGCGAGAAGCCTGGGCACCACAAGCAGCGCACAGATCGTATTGTGCAGCACGAGTGAGCAATTTCAACTTGGCAACCCTGTCCACCTGGAGACCTCGCGATGATATACTAATAAGGTTATTTTAGGAACAAATGTTCTATTTGTCAAACGGAGCAGGCTCGCCTGCTGAAGCACCCTGATTCTCACGATATGGTTGGCTCTACACTCTGAAGTACGGCCTATCGGCTTTGTGAGGCAGGCTGAATCAGGAGCCCTGCAAATCCCAGCACTCACTCAGGTGTCGGCTGCGGAGTTTCCAAGGTAGAAGTCGCTGTAGCTGTAGGTGGCAGGGGTGTGAAAGTCGGCGTGGGTGGCACTGGTGTGTAGGTTGGCGTAGGAGTAGCAGGAAGCAATTCCCACCACACCTTGATTACGGCCTGCCCGGCATTTTCGTAATAGTGCACGCGAATCGTATGGCTGCCTTGCAGGAGGTGTAGATCGCCCACGTAGGTTTGTGCGGCTCCGTCCATCCAATGATCGATCACTATCGTGTCATCTATCCACAATTGGACGCCATCATCGCTAAGGGCATAGAAACGATAGGTGCCTGTATCTAGCGAGATCGTTCGCGTCCATCTAGCCGAAAAATGGTCAGTGTTCATACCAGTTGCTGGGGCTCCTGCTCCCCAGTCAAAATCAATTGCGCGCTCGTTCAGCACGAGAAAAGGCGTCCCACTCAAGGTCATATTGTCGTAATACTCAGCTTTCCAATCAGGAGCAGCGACTGCAATGTTAGGTCCGCGATACTCCCACCAGACTCTGGCGTAGGCATTGTCCCATGCATCGAAGTACTCTACTCGAACGGCATGTGATCCAGTGCTCAAGTATGCATCTGCGCTGTACAGTGCGCCAGTGCTTTCGTGCCAGCGGTCAATTATTAGATGCGCATCAAGCCACAAACGAACGCCATCATCCACTTGTGCATAGAAACGGTAGGTGCCTGCCTCGAATGACCAGGCGCCTGTCCACCGTACAGCAAACTGATCGGCGGGCAATCCTTCTGCAGGGGAACCATTCTGCCATTGAAAATCAATGACCGGATCGCTCCGCGTCACCGTAGGGATGCCGCTGAAGGCGGTGTTGTTGTAATACTCGCCGCGCCACGCGGAGATAGGTTTTGTCGGTGCATGGGTTGGGCTTGGTTCAGCAGTGGTGCGGGACAGGATACGGATGCGGTCGGCAATGAGGCTATCTTTTGTGACGGTTTGTCCACTGGCTTCGATGAGATCTCCAACACGCATGTCTGCGAGCTGTGCTGGCTGTCCAGCCGCTATGACCTGTGTGCTTTCATGCCAAGTTATAACCCTAGCCTGGCCATCAAGTGGTTTCAGAATAAGGCTACGGGAATCGAGGGCAATCTTTTCAACGTAACCAAGCACGTAGGCAATGGGTATAGCGGTAGGTATGGCAGGAAGGGTAGACCTAGGTAAGGGAGTAGGTGTGAAGAGTTGTGGATTGTGAAAACTGGTCACGGCGACTTGGCTAAAGTCAAATGTATGAGCCACTATCCATATCTCGGGCATGAGGGCCCAGTGCTTATCCGTGGGGAAAGGAAACAAGGCCACAAAATTACCTGATGCATCTGTCAGCGTGGTGGCGATGGTTTCGCTATCCTGTGGCTGGCTTTCTGGTGCATTGAAGCCAACAGTTACTTGGCTGCCAGGGCGCCAGTTTCTGCCCGATACCCTTAACGCTAATCCGGACTGGGTGTACAGGGATTCCAAGGCGATAGATACTGTTTTGTCACGCCCTGGCTGGCAAGCGGTGAGCCAGGATAGGCAAACAACCAAGATAATGGATATGATTGTTGCTGCACGCCTAAATCTATGCATCGTAATGCCCCCACTAGTCTAGACGATGGAATGGCTTCCCAATTCCTAACACCAGTTCGCTTTGTCTAGCGATACGGCTACCAGCTATTGAGCGCTCATCATTTTTCTAGGATGATCGTTACAGGGCCATCGTTGTGGATTTCGACCAGCATGTGCGCTTGAAACTGCCCACAAGCTACCGGTACGCCATTTTCAACCAGCAATTGTGCCACGCGATTTACCAGGGGTTCGGCTATTTCAGGAGGAGCAGCATCCGTGAAGCTGGGCCGCCGTCCTTTGCGTGCATCGCCATACAAAGTGAATTGGGAGATGAGCAACACCTGTCCACCCACATCCAGGATGGAGCGGTTGAACTTGCTGTTTTCATCGGCAAAGATACGCAAGTTGGCAATCTTGTTGGCCATCCACTGCGCTTCTTCTTCGCCATCGCCCTGGCCAATGCCAAGCAAGACAACCAACCCGGATTGGATGGCACCTACCACCGTGTTTTCAACTGTTACCTTTGCCTGAGTTACTCTCTGTACGACCGCTTTCAAGGATTTTGCTCCTAGATAGTTGTATGTATAGGTAGTAGCAATACAATAGCGATCAGCACGGGACTTGCATTTCCATACACCATCGGGTATGATACATCCGATTTAGAATTTTGTTGAGGCGAGAGGACATGTTCAAACTGTTGATGACCTGGGATATCAAACGGGATCGGGAATCCGAATACATCGAGTTTATTATGCGCGAATTTGGTCCAGCCATGGTGCAAGCGGGGTTACAATTGACAGATGCTTGGTACACCATGTACGGCGAAGGGCCCCAGGTGCTGGCTGGGGGTGTTACGGAGACTTTGCCCCAGATGCGCGACATTTTGGCCAGCAAAGAATGGCAAGAACTGGAGGCCAAACTGTTGAACTTTGTGGAAAACTACAAACGCCGCATTGTCAAAGCCACAGGCGGCTTCCAGTTGTGAGCTTACTCTATCATGCCCTATGTTGTGGGATGAGGCGGCGGTATTAATCCGCCGCCTCTGTTTTTCGACCCGAACTGCTCTCTGCAGCCGGCAGTGCTTTCTTTTCACCTGACTCCTTAGGTGCAGAGATTTCCTTTGGCGGCTGACTCGAGGCCGAGGACAGTTGGCGGCTGTCCGTGATGTAAAAGCCAGAACCCTTGAAGATAATACCCACAGGCTGCAACAAGCGGTGCACCGTGCCGCCGCACTCAGGGCATTCCTTCAGTGGTTCGTCCTTGAAATGCTGAAAACGTTCGAAACGAATGCGACAAGACTCACATTCGTATTCATAGATAGGCATGGCTCTCCTTCACCCTCCTGATTGCGATGTTGATGCAAAAGAAATTTTAGCACAAATTTGCACAAAAGGCAACCAGGGCGCATCGAGTATAGTTCACTTTGGGCAAGTCTATTGGCGTACCTTTTAGGGGGCTATTGGTATGCCCAGAGTCGTTAAGATGGCCACAATCAAAGGCGCAATGAAAATGCCAGGAAGCAGGTTAGCCACGCGGATGCATTTGAGGTCGAGCAGGATCAGCCCAATGCCCATGATAATCGTACCGCCCGTAGCGGTCATTTCCGTGATCATTGCTTCGCTCATTGCTACCTGAGCCAGGCTGGCGAGAAGGCTCAGACCACCCTGGTAGAGCAGAACCGTAATGGCAGAAAGCATCACTCCAATGCCCAACGAAGATGCCAAGGCCAATGCTGCAAACCCATCCAGCAAAGATTTAATAGCTAGCAAACTGTAATCCCCAACTAGTCCGTCGCGGATCGAGCCGATGATGGTCATCGGACCGACGCAAAAAATGAGGCTGGCAGTGACAAAACCCTCGGCAAGCTTGCCCGTATGCCCCAAGCGCAGGCGCTGTTGTAGAGCCTCTCCCGCCGCTTGGAGGCGCTCTTCGATGCCCCACCATTCGCCTAGGATACCCCCAAGCAAAACACTGCCCATGACAATGAGGATATTGTTGGTTTGTAGGGCCATGCTCAGGCCAGTCACAAGCGTCACCAGACCCAAGCCTTGGAGCACGGTTTGGCGCATTTTATTGGGCAAACGTTGACCCAATATGGTACCCAATCCACCGCCGATCAATACGGTGGCTACGTTAAGCAAAGTGCCGATCAAGGTAATTTCCTCTTTATTGGGATCTGTTGTCAGCCTTCTGCTTGCTGCGACTTACTTTCCGCTTCTCTCATCCAGAAACAGAGCATCTCATCTGCACGAAAGGTTACAGCTGCGAGTTGCCAGCCCTCCGCCCCCTTGGTGTTGAGGATATGCAGGATAGCATTGATATTGGGATTGGGAATGTTGTTGAAGAAGCATACTCCCGTATCCGTGCAGAACACAACCGGCTTTTCCTGCTCTGGGGGATAACCCAATTTCTCCCTTATCGCGAGAACCTGCTCAATGGAATATGAAGTGATGTCGTATTCCCATTTCTTCATCACAATGCCTCCATCGTAGTTGCCAGGACAACGATTCGCTTTGTCGCTTATCCTCCGTCGAACATGGGGAACTCTTGCTCGTCGAAGTACCAAACCCCCTTGTTCGTCAGATAGTCGTGCGTCTTTTGCAAGAAGACAAAATGCTCGTTTTCGAGTCTGGCCAGGAAGCGGAATACCTCTTTCCCTTTCGGATCGTCGGTTTCATTTGCGGCTTTGGCGTACAGATTGTACCCCATTTCCTCAAACTGCATCGCCATTTGCAATGCTTCTAGATCCGTGGCATTGTCCGGCAGGATCAGTGAGGCTTCCCTTTTATCAGGGAAGAGCTTGAGCGGTGTCTGCGGTTCGCAGACCTTGGCTTCATCTAGTTCCATCCATTCATCATCACTGCTGATCTTTTCATATTCCGCTTGCAATAGGCGCAAATGATTGATCTCATCATCAGCCAAGGTTTTGAACACCGCCGCGCCCATTGGATCCTGAACGCGCTCTGCGGCTTCCTCATAGAAGGCTTTGCCTTGCCGCTCCGCTTCCATGGCTTTTTCGAGCGCGGTGAGCGCTGCCATACACGCTGCTTTTTCCATTCACAACCTCCCAAGGTGTAATTCTTACAGAGTTTCGGTCTATGGTTTGCCTACCTTCTCAATCAGCCCAGCCCCCGTAACGCACCATAGATTCATAATTTGTCATCAGTAGGTCAAAGTGCAATCGTTCCTGGCTGGTGAGGAACTCGTACATTTCACGGGCTGCTGCGTCCGTTGAGACCTCGGCTTCGTGGCGATATTTGTCATAGCTTTTTGCCTCGAACTCAAGCGCCGTGATCAGAACTTCGGTCTCAGTGGGATCTGCATTGAGTACCTTGGGGAGTCCAGCGCGCCCTCGTGGAAAAATATCCTGGCTCAGATCGCATTTGGCGCCCTTGGTTTCGGGCAATTCTGCCCATTGGCTTGTTGAAACTAGGTTATCAATCTGTCGCTGGATGAGGCGCTCATGCATTGTTTCATCCCTAGCCAAGGAGAGAAACATCTCCTGAGCTTTCGCATCTTTGACTTTTTTGGCCGCCTCACTGTAAAAAGCTTGTCCTTCTTGCTCTAGGCATTTTGCTTCTTCCAAAGCCTTCAATGCACCATCAATCCGATTGTTCATTTTGCCTCCTTATTCATAAGTATTCTAAAGGGATAACTCGGTTTGGGTAAGCCGTCCTTGGCGAAGGAAAATCAACGCGACGCGCGAACCCGTGTGCAGCTTCTTGTAAATTCGCTCCAAATCTACTGCATTACGCACAGGTTGCCCGCCTATCTCGATAATGACATCCCCGACTTGTAAACTCGCTTTCTCTGCTAGAGAGTAGGGGGTTACTCGCCCTACGTATGCACCCTCTGTGGTTCCCGTAGCATCTGCTACTGCGACGCCCAGTGGAGGCTTACGGCTTTGCGCTTTGGCCAATGCTTCTTCTAAACGGCGTCGGTCAAATCCTACGATAACCTCGTCATCAATAGTGGTAACAGGCACGCCTTGTTGACCAGAAAGGCGGATCATACGGAGGGCTGCTTCCCGGTCGATACCGACATCGTATTCCTTAAACGGAATTCCTCTTTGCGAAAGGAACCCCTTCACTTGATAACAGTAAGGTCAGGTTTTGGTAGTATATACAGTTACCTCCATACGTATTCCCTCCTCACAGATATTCCTGCTTCAGTAGTTCGTATTCTGCCATTGGCTTCACACGAATGGGTTGTTTTACCAGCGGTCCGAGTGTCAATGCTGGCACCTGTTCCTCATATGCTGGGACGTCTTCCGTGCGGTAGATAATTCCGATGGGGATGCGCTCGCCCCATTCCTGCGCCTTGGCGAAAGCTGCCCCCTTATCACTGGAATCGTAATTTGGATCATCCTGCACTTTGTACACTCGTGGACGCAACCACTCATACGAGTACATGCGGTTGAAGGTTACGCAGGGTTGTAACACATCAATCAAAGCGTAGCCACGATGCTGCAGTGCCTCCTTGATAAGCCAGGCCAGGTGTTCCACATCTCCCGACCAACCACGGGAGATAAAAGTGCCGTTCGCTGCCAGGGCGATAGCTAACGGATTAAAAGGATGTTCGATAGCCCCTTGGGGCGATGTTTTGCTTACAAAGCCATGCGGGCTTGTTGGAGAGTATTGTCCCTTGGTCAGCCCATACACGCGATTGTTCTGCACAATGTCTGCGATGCCGATGTTACGGCGGACGGCACTGATAAAATGATTGCCACCCTCTCCATAGCCATCGCCATCGCCATGGGTACAGATAACCTTGAGCCCGTGATTGGCCAGACGCGCGCCAGTTGCAACTGCCAAAGTACGTCCGTGGAGGCTCAAATAGCCATTGGCGGTGGTATAGTCAGGGAGTTTCGAGCCACAACCTATGCCACTGATCAGGATCACTTGATGTGGCTCTAATCCTGATTCAACTAGCGCCTTCTTCAGGGCATTCCAGATGCCAAAGTTGCCGCATCCTGTACACCAAGTGGGACGCATAGGACTGAGATAATCTTTCAGGCTGACCATGGTTTATGCCACCTCCTTTAGGCGGGACAGGATGTATTCAGGCGACATAGGTCGTCCATCGTATTTGTTAATCAAGCCATCTATCTTGATCCCGGTATAGGCCCGCACTAACGTAGCCAACTGTCCGCTGTAGTTTTGCTCTACGCTGATCAGTTTTTTGGCTCCTCGCAAGGCTTGGCTCACTTTCTCAACAGGCAGAGGCCAGATATCCATGATTTGTACAATGTTGGCTGGCGTGCCTTGTGCATTCAGGATATCCACAGCTGAGCGCAGGGGGCCATAGGTAGATCCCCAGGTCAGAAAAGTGATTTCGGCTTGAGATGGGCCATAGTGCAGTGGTGCCTTCATTTCCGCTCGTGCTGTCTCCAACTTGCGCATACGTTTGTCCATCTGCTGAGTGCGGATAGCAGCATCCTCGCAAATTTGCCCGTACTCATCGTGTTCGTCGCTAGACGTCGAGTAGATTGCTTTAGGATGTCCGGGCAAAGCTCTAGGTGAAATGCCTGATGGGGTGAGGGCGTGGCGTTGATAGCGCTCGGTTAACTGATCCAATTCCTCGTCACTAAGAAGTTCACCACGGTCAATAGGAACATCCAGTTGCAGTGTGTCCAGCTCCAAAGCGCGTGGCGAGTGTGCTAAGAATGCATCTGAAAGGATTATAGCCGGACATTGATACTTTTCGGCTAAATTGAAGGCGCGGTAGGCAGCCTCAAAACATTGCTCGACCGTTCCTGGCGCGAGGATGATGCGTGGAAACTCGCCTTGCGCAGCATAGAGCATGAAAAGCAGGTCGCCTTGTTCATGGCGAGTAGCGTGGCCCGTTGCTGGCCCAGGTCGCTGTGCATTGACTACGACGATGGGGACTTCGGTCATGCCCGCCAGCCCCAGGGCTTCGACCATGAGGGAGAATCCGCCACCGGAGGTAGCTGTCATGGCTCGTATGCCCATCTGTGCTGCCCCTATGACCATATTGATAGCCGCAATCTCATCCTCGGCATGCTTGGTAACGATACCATAGTCCTTGCTATGGGTGGCAAACCATTCTAGGATAGGGCTGCCCGGTGTCATGGGATAGCCCGCAACAAACTTGCACCCCGCCATAAGTGCTCCCAGAGCCAGCGCTTCATTACCACTGATCAGCATACGAGGTTTTGCTTTTTGTGCTTGCAATCGGAATGTCAACGAGCTACCATATTTCTCTCTGACAAAATGGTAGGCGGCGGCTGCCACCTTAAGATTGCTTTCTACCACGGTGGGGCCCTTTTTCCCAAAGTTATCACGAATCACGCTGTTAATTGCTTCCAGGTCAAAACCACTTAACCCAGCAGCAGCGCCAGTTGCTGCTGTGTTGCTCATAACTTTATTTCCCCCTTCTTTCATAGCGATTTGGTTCAGGGGAACGGGAAAAGCCTGCACAAATCTTGCTGCCAGGGCTGCTGGGTTGATTTGTAGCTCTGGGTCGTAAATGACGCCGCCACCGGGGACAATCTCCTGCAAGTGTTCGGCAATGGCTTCATTCGTAAAGGCTAGCAAAACATGCACTTGCTCATCATGGGAGTAGATTTCGTGGTCTGCCACGCGGATCTGATAAAAATTGTGACCGCCACGGATGCGAGAGTGATAGTCCTGCAGGCCGAATACATACAGACCACCACGTACAAGTGCTTTGGCAAACCCCCTCCCGGTGGATTCTATTCCCTGGCCGGCTTCACCAGAGAATTTGAAGGTCATGTTGTTAACAGTTGCCATCATTGCACTACCTCTAAAAGTTTGTTAGCTACAGCAAAGCCAGTTTATGCTTTCCAACCGTAGTTTTTCTAGGAGGAGTTAGCCTTCTAACTGCACCTGCTGGCCACATTGGCTGCAATCAGCGTCGCATCCCACACTGAGGCGTATGGCGGTGCATAGCTGTAATCAAGTCGAGTTAGGTCGTCCACGGTCATCTTCGCATATAACGCAGCGGCGAGCACATCAATGCGTTTGGCCGCCCCTTGCGCACCGATTAACTGTGTACCTAGCAAGCGTCTGGAAGTGCGTTCCATGATCAATTTCACGTACAGTTCGGTTGCACCAGGATAGTAACGAGCGCGGTCTGTGGTGCGAATGGTGGCTGTGTGCACGCTGAACCCCTTCGCGGTGGCCTCTCTTTCGGTCAGCCCGGTGCGCGCTACCTCCAAGCCAAAGATTTTTGCCACTGCTGTACCTGCCACGCCTTCAAAGGTACAGCTCATGCCTGCTACATTCGCCCCAGCTACCCTGCCCTGTTTATTCGCCGTCGTGCCTAAGGGGATGTAGACTTTTTCGCCTGTTACGACATGGGTAGTTTCCGCACAATCTCCAGCGGCGTAAATGCTTTCTAGATTGGTACGCATATAATTGTCCACACCGATGGCCTTGCCTGCGCCCAATTTAACGCCAGCCCGTTCCGCCAATTGGACATTAGGGCGCACACCAATAGCCAGCAATACCAAATCTGCTGAGATTTCATTATGCTGCGTGACCACTTTTTCCACGTGATTTGCCCCTTCACAGCGTACCAAGCCATCGTTGAGCAGCACACGTACGCCTTGGCGTTCCACTTCGGCAAGCACCAATCTGCTCATGTCTTCATCCAAGTTCACCATGAGTTGCGGTGCCATTTCGACGATCGTCACGGGCAGATCAAGAGCACGAAAAGCCTCGGCCATTTCCAGCCCGATATATCCTCCGCCGATGATGACAACGTGCTTGGGGCGTTTTTCCCTAAGGGTCTCTTGCAAAGCCAACCCATCGTGCAGGGTGCGCAAAGTAAATACACCGTGGAGGTCAAGTCCTGGGATTGGGGGACGGAAAGACGTAGCACCTGTGGCGACAACTAGATAGTCGTATGGCAATCGGTATTCTTTTGTGTGCTCGTGGTCAATTACACGAAGGCTCATATCTTGTGGATTGATCTCGAGCACCTCATGCCGGATCCGCACTTCGACGCCTTGTTTCTGAAACTCATTGGGGCTACGCGCGATCAGTGCATCTGCGCTAGGAATAAGGCCTGAAATAAAATAGGGCAGCCCGCAAGCACCGTACGAAATGTATGAATCACGTTCAAGCAGGAGCACCTCCAGCTCTGGATTGGTCCGCTTGGCTTTGGCTGCAGCACTGGTGCCCGCGGCAACTGCGCCAATGACTACTAAGCGTTGATTTTTCGTCATGACATGCACCTTCGGACTGTTACAGTTTCAAGTTATTCCAATGCTCATAGTGCACCCGTTGCCGGTCCATCTTTTCGCCCGGTTCGTACGCCCTTTTCTCTTCGGCTGGGTGGCCAAAGCAGACCAGCGACACCACCTCGATATTTGCCGGAATCCCTGTGGTCTGGCGCAGGACCTGCACGGTCTGGTCCCACAATGCGCTTCCCTTGGAGCCAACCCAGGCTCCTCCTAAACCGAGCGTGGTCGCTGCTAGCAACATGTTTTCAATTGCTGCGCTGCCGTCCATCTCCCAGGTATCGGAGATCTCTGGGTTTGCGCATACGGCGATGACGAGAGGCGCTTCTTCGATGTAAGGACGCACGCGCAAAGCCTCAGCGATTTTAGTTTTGGTGTCATTGTTGCGGATAAGCACGTAATGGAGAGGGCGGCGATCTAACCGACTAGGGGCTACGCTGCCCGCCTCAAGTAGCGATTGTAGGTATTCTTCGCTGACAGCTTCTGGAGTAAACCTGCGAATAGTGCGTCGCGCTCTGAAGATCTGTAGATGGTTTTTCTTTGCCATGAAGGGCCTCCTTTTTAGGTAATAGTTGTATGAATAGCTCGTGCAGTTACCTGAACAGCCGAGTTCATTAGTTGCATACCATTAGTTTACGGACAGATAGCTCGTTATTCCCCGCATATAGCCTGTATTGTGACGTTGAACCTCCTGCATGCGGCTAAGCAATATCTCCTCACGGTTCAGGATGAGACACTCTTTCCATAAAAGGGCGGGTAAGGAAGGTATACTGAGCAATTCTTGTTTCTCTTCCATGGATACTTGCAGCGCAATTGCCATAAGATAGGCCAATTCAGTTGGGTCGCGTGGCGTGCTCTCAATGCGTATTGTAGTGCCCAGCACTTCACTGACCAGTCTGAGGTAGCGCACAAATGGGGCCTTTGCTTTGTTGGCTAGTCTTGCAGCTCCTGGCGATGTTGCACTCTCAAGTGGAAACAATTCCACCCGACCAACGATATAAGGCTCACTGTGCAGCAGATGCAAAACACGAAAACGATCCAGCCCCGCTGTCAGGATATCCATACTGCCATCTTCTAGTTTGTCAACATGGGTAATCAGTGCAGATGTGCCTGTCGTATAGACGGCCACGGCTCCTTCAGCCTCGGGGTTGGCCCAAACTATGCCAATCTGTCGATTGCTTTCCAAGGACTCCGTGATCATCCATTGATGGTTTTCTTCGAAGATGTGCAAAGGCAATGCCATCCCAGGAAAGAGCACCACATTTATTGGGAAAAGAGGGATGTCTAAGGTCTCTTCAGTCAAGTCTCTTCTCCTTATGAAACATCGTTCGTTGCCTGGCCAGAGGCTAACAGGACACCCAAGGCATAGGCCTCCTGAAGCATTTCTGGATGTGCAGCCACAGCTCCCTTCTCATCCACAGCATTGATGCACTGCATGCCAATCAATTTTGCATCTATAGTGCTCAAGAAAGCGCGTACAGTGTATAGCGTGCCGTCAAACTTGGTTTTGGGTGAGCCAGCCGTAGACAAGAAGATGGCGCGTCTCTTTTCACCTCCTGGTGGAGGCGGAATAGGCTGCTTGAGCACATACCGGAGCGCCCAGAGACATTGAAAACGGTCAATAAAGGCCTTGGTCCAGCCGGTAACGTTCATGAAAAAGATCGGGGAGGCCAATATAATGCCATCTGCACCTAGCGTCTTGTCGTAGAGGTACTGGTAATCGTCCTTCACGACACAACGGCCAGTCTCGAAGCAGCGATTGCACGCCATACATGGGGCAATCTTCAGACGACTCAGGACAACCTGCTCGACCTCAGCGCCCACGCTTTTAGCGCCCGCACTGGCCTGCTCTAACAGGGCATCGGTGTTGCCCCCACGACGAGGGCTGCCCGCTATTGCCAGTATTTTCATCGTTGTGCTCACCCCATCTCGCTATGCGAGTAATTTCTAAAGGATCTCCCGCCAGATGCTGTAGCGATCCCAATCCGGGTTCATAGCCAGGCGGTTGTATTCATCTTGGACAATAGAGCGATGACGCTGCTCTTCCTGTGCCAGGTTATAGAAGATATTTTTCGCTTCCGCGTCCTTGGTCTTCTGGGCGGCCATAGTATAGAAGTTGTAAGCCGCTTCTTCGGCTTGGATTGCCATGCGTAGCGCTTCGAGTGGCCTAGTTTTCTCTGTGACTTTTTCCAACCCGCCTGCTTCAATGCCGCCAAGCGTAGCAATAATTGCATCAGTGAAAGCTGGCAGGTCACTTGGCTGACGCGATGTAATCAAATTGCCATCCTGTACCACCTCTTGGTCTACCCAATGTCCTCCTGCATTGACCATGTCGTCCTTGATCGCAGAAAAAGAGGTTACCCTACGCCCCTTCACGATGTCAGCCGAAATAAGTACCCAACCCGCGTGACAAATGGCAGCAACCACCTTGCCCTGCTCGAATGCTTCCCGAACTAACTTCAGCACAGCAGGATATCTCCGCAAGCGATCGGGGGCATATCCACCGGGGATCACGATAGCATCTATGTCCTTTGCATTGACCTTGTCCGCCGTTGTATCCACTTCTACAGGATATCCGTATTTGCTCGTGTAGACAGAGGCACTACCTGTTCCCACTACCTGAACTTCCATACCTGTACCGCGCAGCCTGAGCAATGGATACCAAAGCTCCAATTCCTGGTACAAATCTTCAGCCAAAATAACAGCACGTTTTCCAGATAGATTGCTCATTTGTTCACCCTCCAATTTTGCGGTTGAGTTATGTATTCCATGGTCTATAAATTTGGTTGCTCGGCGAGCAAGCCATGTTTATCGCTGGCTATTTATGGTCCGATATGCATCATTTCATCGCCGAAATGAAACTCATCTGCATCGTAATAGCTAGGAAAGCGGGATACGAGTTCATACTCGGTTTCCAATAAATGGTGATGTCCTCGCTCCACATTGCTCAGGTAACGCAGCATTATGCGCCCCGTCTGGTCATTGGAGCGATCCGCTTCGCGCGCATAGAACTCTGCAGCCATTTGTTCAGCTTTCAATGCGAGTTGGAACAATTCCGGGACGCTTAAATCGGCGAGATTGGCTAACTGGATCTGAGGGACGGGGGATTTGGCCGGTAGTTGCAGCTCGATGTCTGGGAAGCGGTGGGAATAAAGGCTTTCCAGCATCTCGCGATGTTTCTCTTCTTCCTGGCGTAGGAAGGCTAGTTTGCTTGCTAGCGAGGTATTACGTACCTGTCCAACCATATAGGCATAGAGTGAAGCAGCTTCGATCTCAGATCTAATGGCTAAACCAAGTACTTCAAGCGCAGTCAGTCCTTCATTGAAAGCCATGTTCTCACCTCCTGGTAGGATATTGTACCGCAAAAGTGTGAAAAAAGCAAAAGAGGAGTAACTGTATCGGGTTTATCATGTTCAATTGCCAAGTGCCTTGATTGGATCGGTCAACTTTGGTATTGCGGCTGTCCGCACAGCCGAGAGTATATGGTTTTGTGAAAAAGGTGATTGATTATATTATCTGGTGCAGGTGGTGCATGAAGCGAGGCGAAAGTGCGCGAAAAAGCATAAGGCCGCTACATCTGCTAGCTGCTGCGAGCTTCCTAGCTGCAGCAATGCTCAATATATACGCGTGGTCAGTACCACAGCATGGTGTAGCAACTTGTGTGACGCCTGAACTATATCCCACCAATACTCTATTTGACGAACAGCTTTGGGCTATCTTGGGCCACGAGGCTTGGTACGTTGCTCATGGCTATCTGGATGCACCACCAGCCGCGGAAATCGAACCCACGCCAGTGCCGAATGGAGGCTTGCTGCCAATGTCCTATCCGAACCAACTTTACCTGCCCATAGCATTTCGAGCAATGCTCCAAGTCCCAACGCCCACTGCTACTCCAACGGTAGCATCTCCTGAGATAGAGGCGCGTGCTATTTGGGTCACCCGTTTCGACTGGACGTGCATGCTGCCGGATTGCCCTGATGGACAATTGCCCGGGCCAGATATAATCTGGCAGATGGTAGCCAATATAGATGCAGCAGGATTTAATATGATCCTTTTTCAGGTTCGCAGTCAGGGCGATGCTTTCTACACACCAGGACTTGAACCATGGTCAGCGCGACTGACAGGGACCTATACTGCCACTCTGGGGCAGAATCCCGGCTGGGATCCCCTTGCCACGTTAATCACTGCAGCACATGCCCGTGGCATTCAGGTACATGCGTATTTCAATGTATATTCCGTTTGGTCAGGGACAGCTGCACCACCTGATGATACCCAGCCGCTCCATCCCTTCTGGGTTTGGAGCCGTGCGCCAGGCAGTTCGTGGGCTTATTGGCGGCAATGGGATATGAACCATCAACCGATGCTGCTGAATGCGCATTATTTATGGGCCAGCCCCGGAAACGACTGGCTGGTTGAGAATCACCTCGTTGCCACTGCCGTTGACATCCTTACACGCTACGATGTGGATGGATTGCACCTGGATTTGGTGCGTTACGCTGGTGTGAACTATTCATGCGATCCACGCAGCGAAGAACGTTGGGGAGCACCGTGTTTCACAGAAGATGGTTATGCAGACTGGCAACGCGCACAGATCACACGCCTGATTAGACGAATATACCAAGAGGGCATCGTCCCATTGGATCGGCAAGCGCTGCTCAGTGCGGCAGTATGGTGGTTCCCACAGGATTTGTGGGGCATGGGCTGCGCTGGTGGTTATGACCGCTATTACCAGGACAGCCGCGGTTGGCTGAGTGAGGGCATAGTGGATGCTGAGATGCCCATGCTATATGGTTGCTCAGCCTTTGTGGGTGGTTCAGTTGGCGATGACAACTGGATCACGGTTATGCGCGATTGGTTAAGTCACCGTGCTAGCCGTTTCGTTTTCCCGGGTATCAGCGCGGATATGGACTGGGCCTCCATCGAAATGCGCATCAACGCTGAGCGCAGAGAGGCTGCGGCTATTGGCGCTGTTCCTGGACATGCGATTTTCTCTTACGGAATCGTCAACTCGCGTGGCTATTGGAATGCATTTGCCAGCGGCCCGTACAAACAGCGTGCGACACCGCCATGTCCAGCGTGGCATCCTTGAGCACATGGTTGCTCTGAAGTTCGATTACGAGTGGAAGGCAAAAGTATCTCTGAGGACGAATTGGCCCTGGCCTGCTTGACCAACAAAACGTCCATCGTCCACGATGACTTGGCCGCGCAACAATACCGTGCGAGGATAACCGTGCACGGTATGCCCCTCATAGGGGCAGTAATCTGCCCGTTGATGAAGTGTCTGGTAGGACAAGGTGACCTCTTTATTGGGATCATAGATGACCAGGTCGGCATCGGAGCCTACCGCGATAGTACCTTTACGAGGGTACAGGCCAAAGAGCTTTGCTGTCGCGGTAGCGCAGATCTCCACGAAGCGCCGTAGAGAAATACGTCCCTTGCCCACTCCTTCGCTGAAGAGCAAAGGCACACGAGTCTCGATACCCGGGGTGCCATTGGGGATTTCAGCGAATGAATTCAGACCGCGGATCTTTTGTGTCTCATAATACCAAGGACAGTGATCCGTTGATACAACCTGCACTTCGTTGTTCGCCAGTGCCAACCAAAGCACGTCCCAGTTGGACCTGTCGCGCAATGGGGGGGACAGCACGAACTTGGCTCCCTCAAAGCCAGGCCGCTCATAATCCTCTTGAGAGAGCAGCAGGTACTGGGGACAGGTTTCTGCATACACCTTCTGCCCGCGCAACCTTGCTGCCTGCACTCTTTCCAGCGTCTCCTGGCAGGTGAGATGGGCTATGTAGATGGGAGCATCTACCAGATCGGCCAGAACCGTCACACGATTTGCGGCTTCAGCCTCAACTAGGGGTGGGCGGCTAAGAGGATGGTATTTGGGGGCTGTTTTGCCTTGGCGCAAGAGTTCAGCTGTGAGATAGGCGATGGCATCCCGGTTTTCCGTGTGAACCATGGGCAATATGCCGCAATCGCGCGTTGCTGCAAGCAGGCGCAAGAGCTCTCCATCCTGCAGCCAGAGGCCCTCGTAGGTGGTATACAGCTTGGCACTTGCATAACCCTCCTTGGCCAACAAGGGCAACTGTACCAACGTCCTTTCGCTTGCATCGGCGAGGGTCAGATGAAGGGCATAATCCACTGCTACTTTTCCATCCGCTTGAGCGCGTCGTTTCTCAACTCCTTCGAGCAGGTCATCTCCACGGTAGTTCTCTGTGAAATCAATGACTGTGGTTGTTCCACCGCAGGCAGCAGCGATCGTGCCTGTGGTGAAATCGTCGCTCGACGTGAGGTCGCCAATAGCCATCTGCAGATGTACATGCGGGTCAATAAAGCCGGGGAATACATAGAAGCCACTGGCATCAATGTACTTGTCGCCTTCAAGTCCTGGCTCAATAGCAGCAATTTTCTCGCCCTGAATGCCAATGTCAGCCACCAACGTGCGCTCGGCAGTAACAATCGTACCATTTCTGATGACGCAATCCATGTTGACCTCCATGAAGATAGGCTACATAAAAGCAGGGTACCGAGGTCGGCACTCCCCGATACCCTGCAACTTATGAATCGTGGGGGAAAGGCTTTATGGATCCCAACACCAGTTCCACCAATAGCAGGGGTAATAATAGGGCCAGCAACGATAGTAGTACCAGCATTGGGTTGGTGGATAGCGTGGTTGGGGTGGCGGAGCAGTCCAGCCACAGGAAGCGGGGATACACAACACCTGCCCTATCCGAATGTAGTTCGGATTAGCCAGTCCGTTCACCTGAGCAATCGTATAGGGATTGACGCCGTATAAACGGCCAAGGGCAAAAAGCGTCTCGCCCGGCCTGACGACGTGCCAGCGGCTGCAGTCAGCCATAACGGCTGTTGCCCCCACGATCAATTGCAAAACTACCAGGAGCGCAAAGACCAGCAACCCTTTTCTGATCATCCTTTTCATTGTCCCCTCCTTCTGGATTGCTCGACGGCACACATTTCTAACTGACGAAGTGTCAATCGAAACGCGCCATCAGCGCGGTTTTAAGGGATGTACAACCTCTGTCCGATGTAAATCAAGTTGGGATTCCAGACGCCATTAGCCTGAGCTATCGCCCACACCGTGGTGCCGAACCGCCAGGCAATAGCGCTCAGGGTGTCACCTGGCTGCACGATGTAGATACGCGGCGTTGGCCCAGGGGTAGGGCCTGGTACCGGAATGAGCAGGATCTGTCCAGCACGGATATAGTTGATATTCCAAATGCCGTTTGCCTGAGCAATAGCCCATATGGTCGTTCCATAGCGCAAGGCAATGCGCGTCAGATTCTCTCCCCGCTGTACTTGATGATAAATGGGATAGCCTGTCGGTGCATAAGGAGTAGGTGGCATAGGCGGAGCAGCGGATGGCACAGGTGTGGGCGGTGGGGCAGCCTGAACAGGTAAGGCGCTCAGACAAAGTAGGACGGTCGCCATCAGTAGGCTCAATATCCTAAAGCGCAGCAATTTCGCGTTCATTTCTTAAAACCTCCTTCATTCAGGGTCATTGGAGGATAGCGCACAATTGCTCAACCAGATTATACAGCATATCTCCCAAAACGCAAATTAGTGAATCGTTATCGTTTTGTTATGGCACAAAACCACTGCCAGAATTGTTCCCACGGGCTCAAGGCCTGAGGGTTCGCCAGAGGAGGCTCTTGAGTTTCACATGCGTCTGCCTTGACCTGGTACGCCGTGCCCTCCAGTACCACGATGACCTGGCTGCCAACAGCGAAGTATTTGCCCCACTGCGGATGCTCCGCCAGCAGTTTAAAGTAGGCTGGACTGCCAAGTTGCAGGCAAGTAACGCGCATTTGCTGTGGATTGTAGGTTGTGTCGGTCCAGATATGGTCACGCAAGACAAAAGTTTTGTTCCCCACTAACCTGATCTCAGTGGTCTCGCTCCCGCCAGCCCGTTCAGCCAATGTCAATTTGTTCTGTGTCTGGCTATCGGCAACTGCCTTTGCTCCAAATGAAGGCGCGCGAGCAGCAGTCGGGAAGCTGTTGCTCTCAGCAACCAGCTGGCGGCCGGTTTCGGTCAGAATGTCCTGTTCTTCATCCACCAAGAAGGAGGTATATGGCGTCATAATGCCATAGCGCACGCTGAGGGATACAATACTGTCCACTAGTTCCTTGTTTTCCCCGTGCAGGCGAATTTCTTTGAGCAAATATCCAATCTTGCGCGTAGCCCACAAGCGAGGGACGAAATCCTGGCCACTCTGCTGACTGAAATATACGTTTGAATAAGAAAAAAACTGCTCTTTCCCATTGACCATGCCGCTTATCGTAATCCGCGCTTTACCTCCTTCACGATAGCGACCGACCACCGACAATTGGCTGCCAGCAAAGAGATCTGGCAGAGGGTATGGATACAGATCTTCTACCACGACATCCTGAATTTGAAGACGTAAATCCGATAAAAGAGGTGCGTTGATTTTACTATAAAAAGAGGTTACCACCTCCTCGATGCTTTGTCCCGGTTCAACGTAAGAACTCACCCCGCGATGCGCCTCACTGAGCGAATCTAGTAGCACCGTGTTCACGTCATAACCAACTCCGAAAGTGAACAGGCGTATGTTCTTCGCGGCAACACGGTTCACCTCGGCAAGAATGCGCTGCAAGTCAGTCTCGCCAGCAGTGGGCAAGCCATCTGTCAGGAAAATAATGAACTGGGGCCGTGCGCTGCTGGGCATTTGCAATGCCTCGAGCAAGGCACGGTGGATATTTGTTCCACCACCCGCAGACAGACGACGCGCAAAATGGCGTGCCTCAGCGCTTTCGGAGGCAGGACGCAGATCTGGTGCATATTTGCTGATGGAGGTATTGAAGGCGATGATGTTGAATCGGTCTCCTTGCCGTAGGTGATCCAAAACGAATTCGAGGGCTTCCTTAGCTTGCTGCAGCTTTTGCCCTTCCATACTGCCTGAAGTATCCAGGACAAAAATGACATCTTTGGCCACGATTGCCTCTTCATCTATTTCCATTTTGGGTGCGATAAGGAGGAGGAAGAAACCATCTTCTCCGTGCTCCTTATAAGAGAGCAGGTGCACTCCTATATCATCTTCCGAGAGACTATAGTACAGTTCAAAGTCTTTAACTGGTCGAACGTTGTTCGCTTCAAAGCTCACGAGAGCCGATGTCTCACTTGTGCGTTCGATCGCCACATCGTGAGAGGGAGAGTAAATAGCTTTAATCGGTACATGGGAGCGCAAATCCACGGTGATGACCACCTCTTCCAATGGCCGACTCGAGAAGCGTTCGGTATCCAGAGGATAGACATAGTGGATTAGCCCCCTGTCAGCGGGCAGAATCTGGCTATAAGCAAGCTGTACACGCTTCTCACCATGGGCAGGAATGGGGTAAACGCTGGCCTGGAAGGCGTTACGGCCAACATATTCGAGCAATGCAGGGTCTCGGCGGCGACGCACTATGCTCTCATAAGTGCGGCGTGCCTCCTCTTTATCCAGGATCTTGCCTGCCAAGCGCTGTCCATCTACAAACATCGCAAAATCAGAAATGGCGGCTTCTTCAGGCAAGGGGAAGATATAGGTGCCTTCCAGGTCGTACGGCGAATCGTTGAGGAAAACCTGGTCAATTTCTGTTTGAGCCACTTGGTCTGCTATGGTGACCCTAACGTGGTGATATTTGACCGCAAGATCGGGCACGATTTCCACTCGGGGTGGCGGAATGGGAATGATGAACCCATCTGCTCTGATGGTTGTGTGCGCTGTCAGGAATAGCAGCAGAGCGGCGCATGTTGTAAACCAGAAACGCTGACCCCGTGGGCGTGTTGACGCCAACATTTTCATCTGCACCTCCTCAAGACATACGCGGTTTTTCATATCTTGAGACGGCACAGGGTAAGGGAATGTTCCAAAAGAGAAGCGCCCCCGCATTTGCTGCGGAGGCGCTTCAATCTATGCTACTCGGCCGCCCGGAAGGGGCGGACCACCGGCGTAGACTTCTTGTACACGGATGATGCCCGTCTTGCCGCTTCCAACCCAGCGCCCCTTGACCTGGTAAGATATCGCCTCAAAAGTCAGGATGTTGGCTGCTACCAAAGAACCTAGCGGCGGTTCTGGGAACCGCGTGCTTTTCCGACAGACCAGATTTGTTTCTCCGGACGGTTGCAAGGAGAGAGCAGGTATCACTATGGGGTAGCCATCTTCTCCGACCCAGGTCAGCACCTTCACAGCGATCATTTTGGCAAATTCGCGCTGCACAGGCAGAGGCATTTTCACGCCGCCATCTCGTACACCACCAGCTCTTGATAATCTCGCCAGTAAGTAGTCCTTGGCTACTTGCCATTTGGAAATGCCAAAAGCGGCTTCCACCGAGTGTACGCGGATGACCCCTGCATTGCGTATGCCAGTGTATGCATTGTAGCGCAGTAGGGAGCTGCTCATCTGACGATCTACGTAAGCACCAGTACGTTGAAACTCCACGAATTCGCCTTTGAGCACCCAGCCCTGCAACTCCTGAGTGATGACCAGGATCCCCACGCGCTGATCTTCGTTGAGGTTTTGGATGGTTTTGCGCAGCAAGAAATTGCCAAAGAATAGGGTGTCCGGCTGGTCCTCCGCAGGAAGGATGGATACTACTGGCACCACATTCGGCACACCTGCTGCGTTGCGCGAGGCCAGGAATTTGGGCGTCATTTCACCCTGTAAAGCTGCTAACAATCCAGGTGTCTGCTCCAATACAGACATCGTTCTTCCCTCCAGATTGTGAGAATTAGCCCAAGCGCTCAGGCCTCTATGTTCTCCTTAATCTTCCTAGCGCCATCATTGTGGCTCGTGATGGTAATCCAAGAGTTCTGAGTAGAACGCTTGCAAATCTATTTTGTCTGCATAGCGTAGAATGACTGCTGAAGGTGGGATCGTCATATGCCCTTGCGTAACAAGCACAGTTGCCCCGCTCAAGAGATCGGTGTACTCTCCGTCAGGCAGCCGTACAGACATCCGTCCCGTGGTAGCGCTCGTGTTGAAAACACCATACAGACTATTGCCAGGCAAAAACCAAGTTGCCTGAATCGCTGGCTCTGTGCTCAGCAGAACGAACTGGCCTGCCATCTGTGCCGGATCTTTTTTCAGATGCGTCAATAAAGTCAGGAATGGCTGTAGCTCATAATAGCCCCACTTTATTCTGTCTGTATCAAACAGGGAAGGAGTGTGGGTAGCCGCTGATTCCTGGCCGGCATAGATGAGAAACGCCCCTTTGTTAAACGCCTGGAAAGCTGTCCATGCAATTGCCTGAGAACGGGTTGGGGCCAAGGCCATGATGCGCGCCTGGTCGTGATTTTCTACACAGCGCAGTTTGACAAAATTGGCCGGATAGATGCAATCCTGATAGCGCAACATCTCCAGATAACGTCCTACAGGAACCTTCCCCACCACAGCAGCCTGCCAGATAGGCCAGATATCATAATCATAGGTCAGATCAAAGGCCTGATAGAGCTCGCTGTCGGAGATGGCAGTCAGCCCGGCGGCACGCCGTGCAGCAACGAATGCAGCGTGCACCGACTCAGCCAGCCAGATTATGCCAGGCTTAACCTTGGCTACCTCGCGACGCGCCTGTAGCCAGAATTCCAGTGGTAGCAACGAAGCAACATCGCAGCGAAAGCCATCTATGCCGAATTCGGCCCATTCCTGAAGGATCTCGATTAGGTAGGCTGCCAAAGCTTGGTTGGGGTGTTTCAGATCAATGACATCGCTCCATTCCGGGACCGTGCTTGCGGGAACGCCATGTTCATCACAGTGAAACCACTCTGGATGCTCTTGTGCTAGTCGCGAGTCATGTGCAGTGTGGTTGTACACGACGTCTATCATGACCTTCAGTCCCAATTCGTGTGCGTTCTCAATCAGATGCGCCAAGGCTGCCTTGTCCCCGTACTCAGGATTGACTTCCCGATAATCAACGATAGAGTATGGGCTACCCAAACGCCCCTTTCGCTGTATTTTGCCAATGGGATGGATGGGCATGAACCAGACCACATCAACCCCCATGTCCCGAATGCGGGGCAGGTCGGCTTGTACGTCGGCGAATGTACCACTGGGGCCATGGTTGCGCACAAAGACCTCGTACAAGACCAGATTGCGATAGTACAGAGGAGTGTCATGAGCCATTGTCTTGCTCTCCTCTGTCTTTATCGAGTGGCCCCAGACCAGTGCGCCTGTGGAACCAATTGGACTGCTGTATGCCAGATAAGTTCCATTTCCTCGCTGGTGAGCAATGGTACCTCTTCCAATAGATAGGGCTGATCCAACCGGTGATATTTGGGTTTGCCTAGATTGGTATAAGCCAACAAATCCCAGCGTTGTACTGTGGGCAATCTCTCCCGGATGAACCAACCGATCGCCTGGATATTTGCCAGGTCATTTGTATAACCAGGGATGACTGGCGTGCGAATCCACATTGGCATCTGTCGAGCGGCCATGTGGCGAGCATTTTCCAGAATGTGTTCGTTCGAGACTCCGGTAGCATCTTTGTGACGTCCTGCATCCATGATTTTCAGGTCGAGAAGGACCAAGTCCACCCAGTCCAACACTTGCTCATAGCGTTCCCAAGAGACCGCACCACACGTATCCAAGGCGACGTGGAGGCCTGCTTCCCGGCATCTAGGCAATACCTGACAGAGGAAATCTACCTGCATCATGGGCTCGCCGCCACTGAAAGTGATACCACCTCCAGATGTTTCATAAAATACCTTGTCTTTGAGCAATTCCAGCAACAATTGCTCAGGGCTCCAATGGCGGCCAATGACCTCTAAAGCTCCAGCCAGGCAGGCTTCTGCGCATGCACCACACATGGTGCAACGGTCACGGTCAATGCGCATGCCCGACGGCATCAATTGCAGCGCATCCACTGGGCAAACTTTCAGGCATTCACGAGCGCCAACGCAGCGCATATCATACCAAACCAATTCAGGTTTGGGGCTCAGGCCTTCTGGATTATGGCACCAGGCGCAGCGTAAGGGACACCCCTTCAAAAAGACTGTTGTGCGGATGCCCGGGCCATCCTCTGTACTGAAGCGCTGTACATTAAAAGCAAGGCCAGTGACCGTCATGTCGTGTTCATCACAGTTGGTGGGATTCACGAGCGATGATCTCGTCTTGGATTTCTTTGCCCAGTCCGACAAAATACGCGTTGTAACCAGTCACTCGCACCAACAGATTGCGGTATTCTTCGGGATGTTTTTGTGCTGCGCGGAGGGTATTTGCATCAATGATATTGATCTGCAGGCAAGTGCCGCCTACTTTGCCATAAGCGCGCAGCAAGGCCATCAGCTTCTGCCGCTGCTCAGGATGTCGAAGGAGGCTGGGGCTAAAGCTCATCGTATGGCTGGCGCCATTTGGGGCTGTCTCCAAGCCCAATTTGCCCACGCTCTTGATCACCGCAGTGGGACCTTGGCGGTCGGCCCCATTGACTGGGCAGACCGCATTGGAGAGAAATTGGCCTCGCCGACGTCCATCAGGCGTAGCAGCGGTGGAAGGGGCATAGGCAATCCAGTAGTTCCAGGAGAGGTAACCACCTCGGTAGCGCTTGCCTGTTGGGGAGACATAGCGGAATGCTTGCTCTGTCCAGAACCGACTGATTTCGCGGGCAATTTCATCTGCATAAGGATCGTCATTGCCGTATTTGGGAGCTTTGTTCAGCAAGGTTTGGCGCAGGTTTTCGTAGCCTTCAAAGTTAGCCCGCAGAGCTTTGAGGAGTTGCTCCATTTCGATCTGGCGCTCTTCAAAGACTAGTTTCTTCACAGTGGTCAGGCTATCCGCTGCAGTAGCCAGAGCCACTCCTTCCACGGTCAAGAAGTTATAGCGTGCACCACCGGCGTTGCTATCCTTGCCACTTTCCAGGCAACCTTCCACCAGTGCGCTCATGTATGGCACTGGTTCCCACCGTGCTCGTCCTGCATCCGCCATGTCGTTGACACGGATGATCCATTCCAGCAGATGACGAAGCTGGGTTTTAAATGCAGTGAAAAACTGTTCAAAAGAAGTGAAGGTGGTTGGATCACCAGTTCGTGGGCCAATTTGCTTACCAGTGGCCATGTCCCGACCATCGTTCAGAGCCAGCTCTACTGCTTTGGCCAGGTTCAGGTTCACATCAACAGTGCCAGAACGATCACAGCCTGGGAGGGTGTTCTCCAAGCAACCAACTGGTGTATAGTCCCATAGGAGTTCTTCCGGCAATCCCTCCCAGCGCAAGCCAGCTATGGAATTCTCATCAAAATTGATCAAAAACGGCGAACCTTGGGTTTTCGCCAGCATATCTACAATGCGGCTCAGCAAACGGTCTGACGTGCGTGCATGGATGCGAATGTTGGGCTTAGGTTCCAGTAGATTCATTTCTTCAATGACATCCAGCATCAGGTAGGTGAGATCGTTCGAGGCATCGTTTCCCTCTGCATCCATGCCGGCCAGAGTAATAAGCTGGCCGAATGAGGAATTGATTCCCTGATTAGTGCCCACCCAACTTTGGTAATCATAGACATAATTGTGCTTGATCCACAAGCATTCCAGCCATTCCTTGGCTTGTTCGCGGGTCAGCCGGCCAGCGTCTAGATCAGCTTTGTAATATGGATACAAGTACTGATCCACTCGTCCAGGGGATACGCCAGGGCCGGGGTAGCTTTCGGCAGCTATAAGCAGCATGTGCGTGGTCCACAGAGACTGCAAAGCCTCGGGGAAGGTCTCTGCTGGCAACCAAGGCACTTTGCGGCAGGTGCGAGCAATCTCTCGCAGCTCTGCTCGACGGAGTGGATTGGTCTCGGTTTCAGCCAAACGCTCCGCCTCGCGGGCATAGCGCTCTGTCAGCAGACGGACTGCATCCGCACAGATGACAACAGCCCGTGCCAACTCACGCTGTTCGGGGGTGATACCTGCACCTGTCGTAGACATATTCACGGGCTGCTCCAGCAGTGCCTTGGCTTCTTCCTGAATTCCCTTCCAACCAATGCGCAGTACTTTGGCGTAGTTTGGTACCAAGTGCCCAGGAATAGCGCCACAGTTGCCCACGCCCAGGCTATTAAGCGTTTGCCATTCTTTGAGAAAGGCTTGTTCTGCTCGGTCGCGTGCCTGGGCTTCGTCCTTCTTCAAGCAGCGAGACAGGGCAGTATTAAAGTGCGAGCCAACAATGAGCTCGCCATCTAGGATTTGCACTGGTAGGTATTTTTGTAGCACTTCGCGGAAGAAAAGCGCTCGGCGTACCACCAGTGGCTCATTCCAAAATCCTTTGGGTAATTGCACGGGCGTAGCTGCTGCCCAGAGATAGCTACGTACACCGTGAAAGAACATAGCCATCTCTGGCACGTTGGTCCAGTTCCAGATGGAATACACTACGTCCCAAGGTGTTCCAGTGGTATAAGCGCGGACTTCGTTGGTGTAATCTCGCTCATAGAAGGAAAAGAACTGCTCACGCAGCCGTTGCACGCGGGGTGGAAGAGTGGTAGCCGCAGCCCATAATTGCGCCGGTGCAATCACTTGGCAGCCTTCCATCTGAGTGGTCATTGCATTCCCTCCTTGGGCTAAAGATTCGATTGGGGTAGGACGGTCGAACATAGTATATCGCAAAGCAAGGAGAAGAGCAAAGTTGCTTTTCTTATTATGTGTGCTGCCTCCGCTTTTGAGTGCTCTCGCGTGCTCAACATGAATGACTAGGAACCATGCCCTTTGATTTTTTGATGCATATACGGTAAAATATGAATGCCATCCTGAGTCTGTACGAAAGAGGTAAATCAATATGTGGTCCGATGACAAGTTAAAAGTGCGAGATCATGATCCAGGTAATCCCTGGTATCACCAATTTTTTGTTTCTATGGCATCGAGCCGGGAAAGGCTATATCCTGGGCAGCCACGTATCTGGCATCCACCCACCGATGTTTACGAGACCGATTCGCACATTACCGTCAAGGTTGAAGTGGCTGGTGTGGAAGAGAGCGATGTCATCGTTCGGCTTGACGGACGTCTCCTGACAGTGCATGGTTACCGCTTTGACCCGGCGGCAAAGATGGCATATCAGCAAATGGAGATCAGCTATGGCGAGTTCCATAGCGAAGTACACTTGCCTTGCGATGTGGATGAGAACGAAACAAAGGCAAATTACGACAGAGGTTTCCTGTACATTCTCCTGCCAAAAGTGCGCAGGGAGTACAAAGTACCAATCGTGATAGTGCCTGAACGCAAAGCATAGAGGGGTAATGCGGAAAACGGTGGCCATGGAGGTGATTGAATAATGAAGTCATTGGCACAGGGAGCGGGAACGAATGCAGAGCAAAAAGCACCGGCGATGCAGGCAGAGCAGTCTACTGAGCGCCTGACCATCCCTGAGGTTCTGCCTATCCTGCCGTTGAAGAATACAGTTGTATATCCCATTCCCATTCTCTTGCCCTTGATCGTGGGCCAACCGCGTTCGATCAGGCTGGTGGACGATGCTGTGCTGGGCAACCGCATTATCGCTCTGGTGGCCCTTAAGGATGCGAGTATAGAAGAGCCAGGTCCTGACGATGTCTACCGTGTTGGCTCGGCGGCCCTTATTGCCCGCTTTGCCAAGGCTCCTGATTCCACTATACGGCTTTTTGTGCAGGGTATAGAGCGCATCAAAATCGTAGAATTCACCCAGACTGAGCCGTACATGATGGCAAGAGTGCAAGTGAGCCCTGACACAGTGGAAGAAGGCGTCGAGGTCCAGGCATTGATGCGTAACACGATTGAGTTATTCCGACGCATGGCCTCGCTGATGCCCTATATACCCGAAGAATTGATTATGGCCACGCTTAGCGTCGAAGATCCACGGCAGCTCGCTTACCTGGTAGCTTCCTATGTGCGCATGGACATGACGGATGCGCAGGCTATTTTGGAAGCCGATAGCGTTACAGCCAAGTTGCAAAAGTTGAATGTTGTCCTGAACAAGGAGTTAGAGGTCCTGGAGTTGGGCAAGAAGATCCAGGATCAGGCTCAGTCTGAAATGCAAAAGATGCAGCGCGAGTACTACTTGCGCGAGCAGTTAAAGGCCATCAAGAAGGAACTGGGTGAGGAGGATGAACAGCAGGCTGAGATAAACGAATTGGCCGCCAAGATCGAAAAGGCAGGAATGCCACCAGAGGCCGAGAAGGAAGCTCGTCGCGAGTTAGACCGCCTGTCTAAGATGCCACCTGCTGCTGCGGAGTACTCGGTCATCAAGACCTATCTGGATTGGCTGGTCAGCATGCCCTGGCAGGTGGTAACCGAGGACAACTTGGACATTGAGCGCGCACGCCAGGTACTGGACGAGGACCACTATGATTTGGAAAAAATCAAGGAGCGCATTTTGGAGTATTTGGCCGTGCGCAAGCTGCGTCAGGAGCGGAAGAAGGCCGAAGGTGAGGAGCCCACTGAAGAACCCGTGGATTACATCCGCCGAGAGCGGGAAGGGGTTATTCTGTGCTTTGTCGGACCACCAGGGACAGGGAAGACATCACTGGGGCAGTCCATTGCTCGTGCTTTAGGCCGCAAGTTCACCCGAATGTCCTTGGGTGGAATACGGGATGAGGCGGAGATTCGGGGACACCGCCGCACCTACATCGGGGCCATGCCTGGACGTATCATACAGGCCATCAAACGCGTAGGTACTAAGAACCCAGTCTTTATGTTGGATGAGGTGGACAAGATCGGCGCAGACTGGCGCGGGGATCCTTCCTCCGCTTTGCTAGAGGTGCTGGACCCAGAGCAGAACCGAGAATTTCGCGATCACTATTTGGACGTGCCCTTTGATCTATCGCAGGTCATGTTCATCACTACGGCGAATCTGCTTGACCCGATTCCGCCGCCATTGAAGGATCGCATGGAGATCTTGCAACTATCTGGCTATACCGAGGAAGAGAAGGTGAAAATCGCACGTGGGTATCTTATCCCACGGCAATTGCGCGAGAACGCACTGACCAAAGACGAAATCGAGTTCACGGATGAGGCATTGCAGCGCATCATCCGCGACTATACACGCGAAGCTGGGCTGCGGAATTTGGAGCGCGAGATAGGTTCCATTTGTCGCAAAGTGGCTACGCAAATCGCGGCAGGGAAGATAACGGAGAAAAAGGTGATCACGCCCGAGGTGGTCGTCGAGATGCTGGGTAAGCCCCGTTACTTCTTCGAAGCAGCGGAGCGGACGATGATCCCTGGTGTTGCCACTGGTGTAGCCTGGACGGCCACTGGAGGGGACATCATCTTTGTTGAAGCCACCCGCATGCCAGGCAGCAAAGGGTTTTTGATCACGGGGCAACTGGGAGATGTGATGAAGGAATCGGCCCAGGCAGCTTTGAGCTATGTGCGTTCAAAAGCCAAGGATCTGGGCATCCCTGATGATATCTTTGCTAAGAGCGATATCCACCTGCATATTCCTGCTGCTGCCATCCCCAAGGATGGCCCTTCCGCTGGGGTGACGATGGCTACTGCGCTGGTCTCTCTGCTCACAGGTCGGCCGGTGAATCCAAAGGTGGGAATGACTGGTGAGATCACGCTACGCGGTCAGGTGTTGCCTATTGGGGGAGTGAAGGAGAAGGTATTGGCTGCACGGCGTGCTGGTCTCGATACCGTCATTCTGCCCAGGCGTAATGAGCCCGACCTAGAAGAAGTTCCGGAGGAGGTCAGAAGGGAGATGAAATTTGTCCTGGTAGACACCGTAGATGAAGTGCTAGCGGCGGCGTTAACCGATGGCCTCCCCAAGACAAATACTACAACGAGTGTTAAGAGAAGGAAGAAAACGAAAACAAGTGCCGAAACATAGAAAAGCAAAGCAGCCGATGAGCTGGAGGCGTGCAGACCTGCATATTCATACTCCAGCTTCGTCCTGCTATCAACAACCGAATGTTACTTATCTGCAAATTTTACAAAAAGCCGAGGAGCGAGGGCTCGACATTGTTGCGATTACTGACCACAACACAGTAGCCGGTGTTGCTGCTATCAGAACGCGCATTCACGAGCTGGAATTGCTGGAGCGTCTGAAGCGCCTGCGCAGCGAAGAAAAGCAGGAGTTGGAAGAGTACCGGCGCCTGGAGAAGAAGATGCTCATCTTACCAGGATTCGAGTTCACGGCCACCTTGGGCTTTCACATACTAGGAATTTTTCCTCCCGAAACCTCTATTCGTGAGCTAGAGCACATCCTGCTTGACCTAAGGATCCCGCCAGATAAGCTCGATCTTGGGTCATGTGAAGTTGGGGCTACTGTAGACGTGCTGACTGCCTACCGCATTATTGCTGAAGCGGGTGGATTGGTCATCGCTGCGCATGCTAACTCGGCCCATGGAGTAGCCATGCGTGGTTACGATTTTGGCGGGCAGACCAAGATCGCCTACACCCAGGATCCCCACCTACACGCGCTTGAAGTTACTGATTTGGAGGAATCGGGACGTCATACGACAGCATCCTTCTACAATGGTTCGAAACCGGAATATCCACGACGTATGCATTGTATTCAGTCTTCAGATGCACATCGCCTTGATCGCGATCCGAAAGACGAGCATGCTCTTGGCATTGGGGATCGGGTAACCGAGATTCTGCTTCCCGAGCTCACTTTCGAAGCATTGAAAGAGGTCTTTCTTGGCGATGATTTCACGCGCACGCGGCCTTATCAACCAACCGCGCCTGTTGTTGACTATGTTCAAGTCGCTCAAGAAGCTGGCCCCAGCATTGTGCAATCGTTTCATGAGAGCATGACACGTAAGGGTGGGCATTTGCGGGCTATTCTCCGTGACGTAGTGGCCTTTGCCAATACCAATGGCGGCACGATCTATGTTGGTGCAGGCTCAAAGCCCAGAAGCCATGTAATTGGCATAGATCATCCCGAGGAGGCAACCCGTACTCTGATTGCGGAGATCAGTCGCGCAGTTACGCCACCGATTGAGGTGGTTGTTGATGTTGTGAAGTCGCAAGGTGCGCATGTTCTGCGTGTGACCGTGCCAAAGGGCGAGAACCCGCCCTATGCCTTGCACGGGGTTGAAATCTATGTGCGGCAAGAATCGGAAACAAGTCGCGCCCTGCGTGACGAGGTGGTACAACTTGTCCAGCGAGCTCTCGCTCCCTCAGTTGTGCCACAGAAGGTTCCTGCCACGACGGCAATTGTTCCCGCGGCTGCAGCGACTGCTCCAGCAATCGGGCAGTTGGTTGCCCCACCTCGGACGGGTGTGGAGATAGTCGAGGTTGTAGAGCGCGAAGGGGTGAAATATTATACACTCAAGGACCTGCGCAACGGCAATTTAGTGCGAAATGTAACGCGGCCGTCAGCGCGCCGTCTGTGGCGCTATGCCATCACCGAATTTGAGAACCGGCCAGTGCAGGCCGAGCAGGTTAAGTGGCGCGGGAATATTGGATTGTGGAAATCCTATCGCCGTGCGCGTTACAAATGCTATGATTTCGTGCAGCGTGGAAGCGATGGCCAATTACACGTCTACTATGGCGTGACGGACGATGGAATCCACGGCGATTGGCGCCAGTTCGTCAAGGAAAAACAATAAGGATAATTACTACAGGCAGGTAAGTTATTGGATACTTCGCAAGGGCAATCGCCACCAGTGGATTGTCCGCTATGAAGCAGTTGTTCCAGCGAGCACATTTATGGAGTCATAAGCATCATGATCGAACTCGTTTTCCTCGGCACCTCCGCCTCAGCACCCTCTGTGGAGCGTGGACTTTCCGCAGCGATGGTCATGTACGAGGATCAGCGGTTTCTGGTGGATTGCGGCGAGGGGACGCAACGTCAGATCTTGAAAAGCGGCCTTGGGTTCAAGCGACTGGATAAAGTACTGTTGACACATGGTCACCTTGATCACATTCTAGGATTAGGTGGTCTGGTATCTACTTTCGCCCGTTGGGAAGCAGCAAACCATCTCAGCATATACGCTGGTGGTTGGGCTCTGGAGCGCGTTCGCGATTTGATGAACGTGGTATTGCGAGGCGGAGAGGTGCAACTGAAAATCGAGTACCATGAGATCCATCCTGGTGTCATTTGGCAGCGTCACGGATTGACGATCACTGCTTTCCCCGTTATCCACCGAGGCCCTGGCTGTTTTGGCTTTTTGTTCGAGGAGGAGAGCCGACGCCCCTTCCTTGTGAGCGAGGCGGAGCGATTAGGTGTGCCGGCTGGGCCAGAACGCAAGCTCTTGGTACAGGGCCAGGCGATTACACTGGCTGACGGAAGCATGGTCTATCCAGAGCAGGTATTGGGACCTTTGGTTCCTGGCGTGAAACTTGCCTGGGTTGGCGATGCTGCTCAGATCGACGGATTGGTCGAGCATGTAGCCGGAGCAGATGCCCTGGTTATCGAGGCTACGTATCTGGATGTAGAAGCAGAGATGGCAGTGCGTTTTGGTCATCTGACAGCTTCCCAAGCCGCTACTCTGGCCTACCAAGCAGGGGTCAAGAAACTGTATTTGACGCATATCTCACGACGGTATTCAGCGAGTCAGATTCTGGCTGAAGCTTGTCCTATCTTTCCCAACACAGTAGTGGCGAAGGATCTAGATCACTACCGCCTTACCCGTGCAGGTGATGAGGAACAGAAGATTGTCACTCCTGGAGCCCAGATGGCAAATGGCTGAGCAGATGAACTTTCGTACATTCTTGGATGTGCTGAAACATACTGGGCAGTTATTGACTGTGTCGCAGGAGGTAGATCCCCACCTGGAAATGGCAGCGCTGATCCACCAGTTGGGTGAACGGCCAGTGCTTTTTCAGCGCGTGAAGGGATCTGACTATCCTGTAGTTGCGGGTATCTGCGCGCAGAGGTCGCTTCTAGCTTCCGGCTTGGGTGTGTCCAAGGAGAAATTGCTTTTCACCTTAGCTGAAGCATTGCACAATCCTGTCCCACCGCCCATTATCACTTCAGGGCCTTGCCAGGAAGTCGTTGAGCAACAGGTGGATCTGTACTGTTTACCCATTCTCATGCACCTGCCGAGCGATGGTGGCCCGTACATAACAGCAGGGATAGCGATTGTCAAGGACCCGGAGTATGGCCGCAATATGAGCTTTCACCGGCTGATGCGGTTGGATGCTACGCATTTTGCTGCACGGCTTGTTGAAGGGCGTGGTACATATAATGCTCTGCAAAAGGCAGGGGGTGAGTTGGACATTGCCATCTGCATTGGCAATAGCCTGGCGGTGCTGCTCGCAGCGGCGATGAGCCCGCCTCCTGGTGTGGATGAATTGGCTATTGCCAATGCCTTGACGCCTACGCCTTTGGTCAAGTGCCGTACTGTAGACCTGGAGGTGCCGGCGGAAGCGGAGATTGTGTTGGAGGGGCGCATCACGCGACAACAGACACAAGAGGGGCCGTTCCTAGACTTGACGGAAACGATGGACATCGTGCGCCGTCAGCCTGTTATCGAAATCCATTGTGTAACACACCGCCCGGATGCATACTACCAAGCTCTTTTGCCTGGTGGATTGGAGCATAAGTTGCTCATGGGACTGCCCCGTGAGCCAACCATCTATGCCGAGGTGAGCAAAGTGTGCGATTGCGTAAACGTGCTCCTCACCCCGGGTGGCGGTTCGTGGCTGCATGCGGTAGTGCAAATCCGTAAGCGTGGGCCAGACGATGGCCTGTTGGCCATTCAGGCTGCGTTTCGGGGACATGCTTCGCTGAAGCACGTGCTCGTAGTGGACGATGACATCGATATTTATAATCCGGACGAACTCGAATGGGCTATTGCAACGCGGTTACAGGCGAACAGCGGGGTGGTTATTCTAAGTGATCAGGGCGGTAGTTCGTTGGATCCCTCCGCCTTGCATATCGCTGGAGAAAAATCACGCACGGCCAAGATGGGTCTGGATGCGACCATCCCCTGGCGTAAGCCCTCTGGGGCACTGCGCACTGAGGAAGAGCGCGCGACGTTTCGCAAGGTTAGGTACCCGTCTATGCCTTTGGAAAAGTACATTGGCTGAGTTATGCAGTTGACGGAAGAAGAGCAAGCCATGTTGGCTGGCGCGCAAGGGCCGGCCGTGCAAAAAGCAATGCAGATTGTGGTGACCCTAGCCGAGATCTACGACGCGCAGGGTCTAGTTCACGTGGCCAGTGCACAGGTGGCAGGCGTGAGTTACAAGAACCTGGGCGATGCCGGTGTAGAATTTCTGGAAGAATGGGCGGCTCAAGGTGCGCGGGTGCGTGTGCCTACATTTATGAACCCAGCCGGCATGGACCTAGAACGTTGGACTGAGATGGGCATTCCACCTGAATTTGCTCGTCAACAGCAACGGGTGATCAAAGCGCTTACAACAATGGGAGTGGCTCCGACCTGCACGTGCACACCGTACCTAGTTGGCTATGCCCCACGGGCGGGCGATCATTTAGCTTGGAGCGAGTCATCCGCGGTGAGTTTTGCCAATTCGGTCTTGGCAGCACGCAGCAATCGGGAGGGTGGACCTAGCGCCCTAGCAGCAGCAATCACTGGACGAACGGCAGCATACGGGTTGCATTTGTCGGAGAATCGCCAAGCGACCCATATCGTTGAAGTGCGCTGTCCCCTATACAGCGAAGCTGACTATGGGGCGCTTGGTTACCTCGTCGGATTGTTGGTTGGAGACGGCGTCCCCTATTTCCGCTTTCTTGCCGAGACCTGGAAAAAAGCAGGGTTTCTACCCCAACAAGAGCACTTGATGGCGCTAGGGGCAGCCATGGCTGCCAGTGGCGCTGTGGCATTGTACCATATCGAGGGCGTCACTCCAGAAGCTCAACACGCGATGCCGCTGCACAAGAAACTACCCCTGATCCCGATCGAGGATTTGGCAGATGGCTATGAAGCGCTTAATTCGTCCCTCGATGAGATTGATTTCGTTAGTCTAGGGTGTCCGCACAGTACGCTGGCCGATATCGAAAAGGTGGCTGCATTCTTGGGAGGCGAGCATGTAAAAGCGACGCTGTGGATCACCACTTCGCGTGCTGTACGGGAGCTAGCAGAGCAAAAAGGCTTGGTTGCCGCCATAGAAGCTGCAGGGGGCAGAGTATTTTCCGATACTTGTTTAGTTGTTGCACCGATAGAGGAGTTGAGATTCAAAGCTATGGCCACCAATTCAGCTAAGGCTGCTTTCTATAGCCCCATGCACTCCAAGCTACCTCGTCGCTTTGGCTCGCTGGAGCAATGCCTACAAGCTGCGCTTACGGGGCGCTGGGAAGTGTCACGCTAGGGCTTCTGAACCTGCGAAGATCTATGGGTGTGTTGGGAAGGTATAAGGCATGATCAAGTTGCATGGACGCGCTATTTGCCGGGGTAGGGCACAGGGACTGGCCCTGGTATCACCCGCGCCCATTGGTTTTTTGGGTGGGGTTGACGCAGAAACAGGCGTGGTTATTGAGGTGGGTCATCCCTTGGAGGGGGAGTGCATTGCGGGTCGCGTGCTGGTTTTCCCCACTGGGAAGGGCAGCACTGTGGGTTCGTACACGCTTTACCGCTTGGCTAAGCGGGGCAAAGCTCCAGCAGCGATCATCAATGCTCGCAGTGAGGCCATTGTCGCAGTAGGAGCAATCATGGCGGGCATTCCAATGGTAGACCAGGTGGATATTGCCCAGATCCGTACTGGCAATATGGTTGAAATCAATGATGAGGAGATAGTGGTTGTCTGAACTAGTGTTTGTCAAACTGGGAGGGTCGCTGATCACCGACAAAAACGTCGAGGCCACTCCACGTCCCGAGGTAATTCAACGATTGGCCCGAGAGGTGTGCCATGCTTTGGATAGGCGCCCCGATATGCGTCTGTTGCTGGGTCATGGAAGCGGGTCCTTTGGCCACTTCGTGGCGCAGCGCTATCAGGTTCAGGTTGGATGCACGGATTGGCGGGGTTATGCCGAGACCGGAGCAGCTGCTACGCGGTTGAACCGCCTAGTCACGGACATATTTTGGGCTGCAGGCGTCCCCGTAGTTTCGATACAGCCATCGGCTTCTGCTCACTGCCGAGGCGGGAAGTTAATTGAGCTGAGTATCTATCCGCTACAGAAAGTCTTGGAACAGCGTTTGGTGCCGTTGGTCTATGGTGATGTAGCCATTGATGAACTTTGGGGTACTGCCATTATTTCTACGGAGATCATCTTTGTTTACTTGGCTCATCTACTACATCCACAGCGTATTATCTTGGCCGGAGAGGTGAAGGGGGTCTACAGTGCTGATCCCCGTTTAGATACAAAGGCACATTTAATTCCCGTGATTCATGCCGGTCAAGTAAATGAAGAAAAAAGCGTTCTTGGTGGTTCGCACGGCGTGGATGTTACCGGAGGGATGCAAACCAAAGTGCAACTGATGGTTGAATTGGTGCGCAATCTGCCTGAATTACGTGTATATTTGTTATCAGGTCTGGAACCTGGTTTGCTACAACAAGCTTTAGACAACCCAGATTTCAATCCCGGTACACTCATCACCTACTGAATCGCTGGGTTTGACGCGATATATTGAATTATCCACCGCGTACCAGAATAGTTTGCGTTCTGACCCCCAATGAGGTTATAATAATCCATGCTTATGATGCTGAGAGCATTGCGAATGAGCCACTTTTTGAGGGCTGGCGAAGGTTGGTCTCACACCATAGGGGTTCCATCTGGTTTTACGCCTTTGGAGATACATCATGATGCTTACTAGTGCGGTTGCTTTTCTGGTTGTATTCAGCGTAGTAGTGCTCGTGCACGAAGGGGGACACTTCTTAATGGCCAGGCGCGGGGGCATTGTCGTCCAAGAATTTGGGCTCGGCTATCCTCCTCGTCTGAAGACATTGGCTGTGCGCAATGGTGTAGAGTACACACTCAACGCTATCCCTGTGGGTGGTTTTGTGCGCTTGCTGGGTGAAGAAGATCCCAGCCACCCTGGGAGTTTTGCTGGAAAAAGTGCATGGGTGCGCATCCGCACCTTGCTGGCCGGCCCCGTGATGAACTTGCTTTTAGGAGCCGTGCTCTTTGCTTGTGCCTTTATGATCGGTGAACAGGTCGTTGTCGGTAGAGTGGTCGTGTGGTCAGTGGCACCTAATTCGCCGGCTGAGCAGGCAGGCATACGCGCGGGCGATGTCATATTGGCCCTAGAAGACCGGCAGATTCAAAATGTAATAGAGTTGGTCGAATATACGCGCGCCTTTCAAGGCCGGGAGATCAGCTTGTCTGTGTTGCGAGGCGATGAGCAATTGTTAGTTCGTCTGACGCCACGAGTGAAACCACCCGCCGGTGAAGGCGCGATGGGCATTACGATTGGCATGCAGGAGGGGTATCAATTCAAGACGGTGAGACACCCGCCTTGGGAAGCAGCCTGGCTTGGCCTGCGTGAGGTGGGGACAACCTTGCTTTTGACTGTTGCAGGTTTTGTGCAGATGTTCCAGGGCACGGTGTCACCTAAGGAAATAACAGGGCCAGTGGGCATTTTTCAGATAAGCGGACTCGTTGCTCAAAGCGGCCTGGTGAATTTCATGCACTTTACTGGTTTCCTCAGCGTCAACCTGTTCATTCTCAATTTACTGCCTGTGCCAGGGTTGGATGGCGGTCGGATCTTTTTAATCTTGCTGGAGAAACTGCGCGGCGGTAGGCGCATGGCGCCGCAACAAGAGGGACTTATCAATTTCATTGGCTTAATGCTCCTTATGGCGTTCATGCTGGTGGTGTCCTATTTTGACATTTTGCGCATTGCCCAAGGTGGGAGTCCATTGCCTTAGAGGTTGGCAACATGCGATGTAGAACTTGTGGCGCTGAAGTCAAGCCGGGGTTACGCTTATGCCCTGAGTGTGGGGCAACTTTAGGAGGTTCCAAACTCTTGGGACGGACAGTGCGTTGTCGGTCCTGTCAAGCGCGAGTGCCATCCGGTTTGAGCTTTTGTCCATACTGCGCAGCGCCACTAAAGCGGAGTTGGCGTGGGGTACTGCGAGGACTGATGATACTGGCTATCTTGTCTACAACAGTTTATCTGCTTATGCATTACATGCATTACGTGCCATGGGCTGAACTGCGGGGGTTATTGCCCCGGCGTGTACAGGCGCCATCCCTCGCTTTTTTGGTGACCGCTACCTTCACTGCTTCGCCGAGCCCTACCCGTACGCTGACTGCCACAGCCACGCCAACTCCTTCGCGCACTAGCACACCTCTGCCGCCTACGGATACACCTACTATGCCACCGCCGACCGCCACGCGCAAGCCAGCCCCGACACGTACGCCGACACTGCCCTTCACTGCACTACGCCTAATTGGGCCGGAGAATCAAGTGGAATTTCGTGGTGGTGATGCACAGATTCAACTGAGTTGGGACTCGGTAGGGACACTGGCTGAGGATCAGTGGTATGCAGTAAACCTGCGTTTCATGTCGGGCGGCGTGGCGCAGTACAGCGGTACCTGGACAAAGGAAACGAATTGGGTGGTCCCAAGCGAACTGTACACAAAGGCAGGTCAGTCAGAGCGTGCCTTTCAATGGAATGTGACGGTCATGAAGCAGACGGGCATCACAGAGGACGGCAACCGCGAGGGAATCGCCTTGAGTCCACCTAGTGAAACCCGCATCTTCTTCTGGTATTAGATAAGAGTGTATCTGATGTATGTGAGTGCGGTTCTATGTATTGGGAGTGTGGTTTATGATCAATGACAGTGAATGTATGACATTTGAAGAGGCGCTTTTGCGCCTCGCTGATGAGCGAGCACCGCTTTCGAGCTCTGTTCTATATGCGCTTTCTGGGCCTAGCTCGGAGGAAGTACGGCTGTTTCAGCGTCAATGGCCTACTCTTTCCTTGGAGCGGCGGCGAAAGATTGCTTCCTTGCTCGCAGAGAGTGCCGAAGCCAACTTCGAGCTGGATTTCAATGCCCTTTTTCGGATCACGATGATGGATGAAGATGAGCATGTCCGCACCGTATCAATCGAAGGGCTCTGGGAAGATGATGAAGTATCGCTGATTGCCCCCTTGGTTCATGCACTGCAACATGACACGGCTGTATCCGTGCGCGCGGCTGCAGCCAGTTCGTTAGGTCGTTTTGTCCTGATGGCAGAACTGGAGGAACTGGATGAGCGTTATGCTCGCTTAATGAGTGCTGCTTTATTGGAAACGATTAGCAACAGGAGTGAGCATGTCGAAGTGCGCCGCCGCGCGGTAGAATCCATTGCCTACTTGGGCGAGGATTATGTACGAGAAATCATTGCTGCGGCTTACCAGGAGGCTGAGGAGTCCATGCGGATTAGCGCTATATTCGCTATGGGGCGCAGTGCCGATACAAGCTGGGCAAGGATTGTACAATCAGAGCTTTCTAACGCCAACCCCGCCATGCGCTACGAGGCTGCTCGTGCCTGTGGGGAATTAGAGGTAAAAGAAGCGGTGCCTGCTTTGATTCGATTGGCTTCTGATCCCGACCGCGAAGTACAGTTTGCAGCTATTGCAGCATTGGGGCAGATAGGAGGTACACGAGCGCGGCGCTTCTTGGAGCGTTGTTGTCGCAGTGCGGACGAGGTCGTGCGCCTAGCAGCCGAGGATGCTTTAGCGGAATTGGAGCTAGGGGAGCAACCTCTTGACCTGTTCGTTTATGGGATGGATCACGATGAGGACATCGAGCCAGAGGAGTACTAATGGCTCTTGCTCATGATGTCGGATGGCCCAGGCTTTACCTTAGCGATTCTTTCCTTTGGAGGAACCATGAGGCTACAATTGAAACGCATTGTGCGTACTGTGCAATCAGAGGAATACGCATTGTTTGATCTGGACAGGCTGGATGAAGAAGGTTTACCAGCCAGCCTGGGCAAACTAGACCTGCACTATACGGTTGATGGAACATATGGCACTCTGCTCCTTTGGCGTGCGCCCTTTGCGCATTACTCAGATGAAGAATTGCGCTTGTTTGTGCAGGAGGTCATGGACGAATTCAGTGCGCCAATGGGCGTACCAGGCGATTTTTTGGTGGAGTGTGTTCAGGCCAACGAGCAGGATTACAAGGTTTACAGCAACATGCTAGAGACAAGAGAAGGAGCAGAAGAGAACCCTTCGGAACTATCCTAAACAATTGCTTTTGAACATTCGATTTGACTTTTGACGAGAGAAAGATAAAATAAAACCAAATCAATCGTTTTCTCCGACCCAATACGCCTGATGGCCAAAAGCTATGGATGTTGGGCGATAGGGTGTAGCTGGAAACGGCTGCGCCTCCCGTGCTTGGAAAGGAGAATGTTAACGGGGTCTCAATCGGCGCTCACCGCTTTCCAGGTAGCGCCGATTTTTGTATCTAATCAAAGCACGGCATGATCTGAATAGGAAGGCAGCACTACGAATGGCTCATTTTGATGCATATAGCCGTCCAATTAACTACCTGCGTGTCTCCGTGACAGACCGTTGCAATTTGCGCTGCTTCTATTGCATGCCACCAGAAGGCATTCCTTGGCGCTCACACGAGGAGATCCTAAGGTATGAGGAAATCGCGACTGTAGTGCAGGCCGCAGCAGAACTGGGTATCAGCAGAGTGCGGCTGACCGGTGGAGAGCCTCTAGTTCGTTTGGACATTGTGGATTTGGTGCGCATATTGGCGCATATCCCAGGTATTGACGATTTGGCAATGACTACCAATGGCATCCTGCTGTCGCGTTATGCCCAGGCTCTGGCCGGAGCGGGTCTGCAGCGGGTCAATATCAGCCTTGATACGCTCCGCGCGGAGCGTTTCAGGTGCATCACACGTTGGGGTCAGATCGAGGATGTCCTCGCTGGGATTGAAGCGGCTCATCAGGCAGGGCTGGAACCAGTCAAAATCAATACCGTAGTCATTCGTGGCATGAACGATGATGAGGTGGGGGATCTGGCACGCAAGACCATGGAGGCAGGATGGAACGTACGCTTTATTGAATGGATGCCGGTTAGCAATGTACAAGGACTGATGGAATCCAACTGGCGGGATAGTGTGGTGACTGCACAGGAAATTCGCCAGAAGGTGGAAGAGGCGCTGGGAACGCTAGAGCCGGCAAAGGCAAGCAAAGGGGGTGGCCCCGCCCGCTATTACCGCTTGCCGGGGGCCAACGGAACCATTGGCTTTATTACTCCAGTTAGCGAACATTTCTGTTACCATTGCAACCGTTTGCGCCTCACCGCTGATGGACAGTTACGTCCTTGCTTGCTCTCTGACAGGGAGATTGACTTGCGTACTCCTCTGCGGCAGGGGGCAGATGTGACTCAGATCAAGGCGCTGATCCTTCAAGCGATTGAAAGCAAGCCATTGCGGCATCACCTGAGCGAATGCGAGTTGCCAGAGAGACGCACTATGTCCCAAATTGGCGGATGAATTCCTGGTTATTGGTTTCTTAGTGGTCTGGTTGAATCAAACGGAGGTCGTAACGTAATGGAACTGACACATGTGGATGAAGAAGGACGCCTACGCATGGTGGATGTAGGTACAAAGCCGGACACAGAGCGAGTGGCTATAGCCCGTGGCGAGATTGCGATGCGCCCAGAAACACTGCGCCTCATCGTGGAGAAGGGCTTGCCGAAGGGAGACGTGCTGGCTGTGGCGCAGGTAGCAGGGATTATGGCAGCCAAGCGTGTGCCGGAGCTGATTCCTCTCTGCCATCCCTTGTTGTTGACCAAAGTGGACGTGGATTTTCGGATTGACGAGGTTGCATCATGCATCGAGATCACGGCGACAGTGCGCAGCAGGGGGAAAACGGGAGTGGAAATGGAGGCGCTCGCTGCTGTCAGCGTTGCGGCATTGACCATTTATGATATGGCCAAGGCGGTGGAACGGACCATGCGCATCGGCAATATAAGGTTGGTGCGCAAGAGCGGTGGCAAAAGTGGTGAGCTCGTGCTGGAGAGAGATTAATGAAGATAAAGGTGCGGTTCTTTGCTGCCATGCGCGAAGCAATAGGCAGGACACAAATGGAGTTAGAGCTACCTTCTGGCGCGACGGTGCAGCAGTTAATGAGCCAGATTGCTGAGCAGTATCCTCTGCTACGCTCTTCTCTTGACGCTACGCTGATTGCAGTTAATCGCAAGTATGCCTTTCCGCAAGCGGAGTTGCATGACGCAGATGAGGTAGCTTTCCTACCACCTGTGGGCGGTGGATAACGCAGTTGTTCAATATGTGCTGCCGGCCGCATATAGCACAGTTGGGAGGATATGGACAATGACAAAGTTGTTTGAAATCACAACCGAGGAACTATCTGTGGACGATGTGATGGCACGGCTGGCTAATCCAGCTATCGGAGCGGTAAGTGTCTTTGTTGGTGTGGTGCGTGACAATACAGATGGCCGCGAGGTGCGCCATCTGGAGTATGAAGCTTACCCTGAGATGGCTGAGGGGATGCTGCGCCAGATCGGCGAAGAAATCCAAGCCCGCTGGAAAACGATCCAACAGGTTGCGATTGTACATCGGGTGGGACGGCTTGAAGTGGGGGAAATTAGTGTGGTTATTGCTCTCTCCGCAGCGCATCGTCCGGAGCTTTTTGATGCGCTGCATTACGCGATTGATCGCTTAAAGGAAATTGTTCCCATCTGGAAGAAGGAAGTCTGGACTGATGGTTCGGAATGGAGGAATGAGAGATGACAGAAGAATTGTATCCAATGCTGAGTGTTGAGGAAGCGTTGGAACGTGTGCTGAACTATTTCCATACGCTGGAAGCTGAACGGGTTCCTATCCTAGAATCTTTGGGGCGTGCTTTGGCGGAGGATGTCTATGCAGATGTGGACATACCACCGCACTCCAATTCAGCCATGGATGGCTATGCGGTTCTGGCAGCAGACACACAAGGGGCCAGTACTCAGAGCCCCAAGCTGTTGCGAGTAATTGCTGACCTGCCGGCTGGCTATGTTACGGACACCTCGGTTACACCGGGGACTGCTATCCGTATCATGACAGGAGCGCCTATTCCTCCTGGAGCAGATGCCGTAGTCCAATTTGAGGACACACAGCAGGAAGGCGAGTGGGTAAAGATCATGGTGGAGGTGCCAAAAGGCAAGAATGTGCGCCTTGCTGGTGAGGATGTGCGCAAAGGGATGTTGGTCTTGCGCTGTGGCATTCGTATCCGTCCGCAGGAAGTGGGAATGCTGGCTACGTTGGGGCGCAAGGAAGTGCTTGTTACGCGCCGTCCTCGTGTTGCAATCTTGGCCACTGGCGATGAAGTGGTGGACATTGATGCCCCGCTTATACCGGGCAAAATCCGCAACGCCAATAGTTATTCCAATGCCGCGCAGGTCATGCGCTGTGGCGGGATTCCTATCTTGTTGGGCATTGCGCGCGATGACATCGCTGACCTGACACAAAAGATCCGCGAGGGACTGGCTCAGAAGGTGGACCTCTTCCTTACTTCTGGGGGGGTATCAGTCGGCGATTTCGACGTCGTGAAAAAGGTCCTAGCGGCAGAAGGAGATATCACCTTCTGGCGTGTGCGCATGAAACCTGGGAAGCCGCTTGCTTTTGGGCAGATTGGTGGAGTACCGTTGTTAGGCATGCCAGGCAATCCAGTTTCAGTCATGATCGCTTTTGAACTATTTGCCAGGCCGGCCATTTTCAAGATGTTAGGTATTGAAAAGTGGCAAAGGCCAACCATTGAGGCAGTGCTCATGGATGAGGTGAGGCGCAAAGATGAACGTCGGCATTATCTGCGTGTACGCATCGAAAAAGCAGCAGTCGCCTCTGGAGAGCCAGGATACCGCGCTTACCTTACTGGGGATCAGGGGTCAGGCATTCTCAGTTCGATGGTTTACGCCAATGGAGTGGCGATTATCCCTGAGGATATGCGGCGGGTCCCTGCTGGAACTCGCGTGCAGGTCATGATGCTGGACTGGGGCGATTAAAACTGGAGCAGCACTCAAGGGAGGTTTACATGGCGATTGCAGTGGGAATCTTGACGATCAGCGACCGTTGTTCGCGTGGGGAAACAGAGGATATAAGCGGCCCGGTTATCTGTCAGTGGGCTAAAGAGGAGTTGAGAGCTGAGGTTAAGAAGCAGGCTATCGTGCCAGATGAGCGCGAACGAATCCGAGAGATTCTCTGTGCCTGGAGCGATCAGGATAGCCTCGATCTCATCTTCACCACGGGTGGAACAGGTTTTGCACCCCGCGATGTAACGCCAGAGGCAACACGTGACGTGATTGAACGGGAAGCACCAGGATTGGCCGAGGCAATGAGGGTGGAAGGGCTGAAAACCACACCTCATGCCATGCTTTCGCGCGCAGTAGCCGGCATCCGAGGACGGACGCTCATTGTGAACCTTCCTGGTAACCCTAAGGCGGTGAAGGAAGGTCTGGCGGTTATCCGGCCTGCTCTACCTCACGGGATCGAGATTCTCAAAGGGGTACATGGGGCAAATCAGAGACATGAATACAAAAGAGCAAATAGCAGATAAATAGGGCTCAGTATCCATGTTCCAGAGTCTAGTTCGTGCAGTTCATCTAATTGTTGCTAGAGATGCTACGCTGATGGAGATCGTGGTACTGTCTCTGAGGGTTACAGGCACAGCACTGTTGTTCAGCACGCTTTTAGGCATTCCCTTAGGTGTTTTTTTAGGACTGAAACGTTTCCTCGGGCGGCGGCTGGTTATCGCCTTCTTGTACACCGGCATGGGCTTTCCCCCGGTGGTGGTGGGGCTTTTCGTCTACATGCTGCTCTCGCGCAGTGGGCCTCTGGGCCGGTTAGGTTGGCCCATTATCCCCTCGTTGTTCACCCCAGCGGCTATGGTCGTGGCGCAAACCATCATCGCTTTCCCTTTGGTCGCCGGGTTCACCATGGCCGCCGTGATGAGTGTAGATCCGGGCTTGCGGCAACAAGTGCAGGCGTTGGGCGCCACGCCTTGGCAGGCTGCGCTAACCATCCTCCTGGAAGCGCGGATTGGAGTTGTAACCGCGATTATCGCTGGCTTTGGCAGCATCATCTCCGAGGTGGGGGCAGTCATGATGGTTGGAGGCAACATCGAGCACAGCACGCGCGTTCTCACTACGGCTATTGTGCTGGAGACGAGCAAAGGTGACTTTAGCCTGGCGATGGCGCTCGGGCTAATTTTGTTGAGCCTTGCTTTTCTCACCAACGTAGCCATGCTCCGTTTTCAGGGGAGAGCACTCGAGCGATGAACGAGTTCATCTACCAATTGCGCAACGTGACCAAGGTTTATAGCGACCGATGCGTGTTACGCGTGGATTACTTGGGCATCCGGCGAGGCGAGATCTTTGCCGTGGTCGGGCCAAGCGGTGCAGGCAAAAGCACCCTGCTGCGCTTGCTGAACTTCCTGGAGCCGCCCACAACCGGACACATCCGTTTTCTAGATATTGAATTCAATCCAGTTCAGCCCATGCCGCTGGAACTGCGTCGGCGAGTGACGACGGTGTTTCAGCGTCCTGTACTTTTGGATCGCAGCGTGTGGGCGAATGTAACCTACGGGTTGTGGCTGCGTGGCCAACGTGATTCCGATGCTCTGGTTCAGAAAGTCTTGGACCAGGTAGGGCTAACAGCGCTGGCACATCAGCCCGCGCGGACCCTTTCTGGGGGCGAAGCGCAGCGCGTGGCTTTGGCGCGCGCAATGGTCTTACAACCCAACGTATTGTTGCTAGATGAGCCAACAGCCAACTTGGATCCGTATAATGTGGGGCTTATCGAGAATATTGTATGGAAGCTGAACTGCGACAGTGGCATAACTGTAGTGTTAGTGACGCACAATGTCTTCCAGGCACGTCGGCTTGCCCATCGAGCAGCATTGCTATTAAGCGGTGAACTCATCGAGGTAGCAGATGCAGAGGTCTTTTTCCAGTCTCCCCGCGATCCGCGCACCAGGGCTTTTGTCCGTGGTGAGATGGTGTACTGAGGGTGACCTTCTAGAATGATAACACCAATTACAGGAGCACGAAGGATGGATAGGGCTTCCAAAGGACGGCTATTAGAGGTTACTTGGCTATTTCTGAAACTGGGCATAATCAGTTTTGGGGGGCCAGCAGCGCACATTGCCCTGATAGAGCAAGAAGCTGTTCATAAACGACGGTGGCTGAGCCCAGAGCACTTTCTTGATTTACTGGCTGCTGTTAACCTAGTGCCTGGGCCTAATGCCACGGAGATGGCAATTCACATTGGTTTTGTCCGTGCGGGATGGCTGGGATTGATTGCAGGTGGCGGTGCATTTATCGTACCCGCTTTTCTGATTAGCCTGGCAATCGCTATGCTGTACGTGCGCCTGGGGACACTGCCGCAGGTAGCCAACCTGTTCTATGGCATTAACCCGGCAGTGATGGCTATCATCCTGGTGTCGGTTTATCGTTTGGCACGTGTGGCTATTCGCGATCGGCTCTCCCTTGTATTGGGTATAGTTTCTCTGGTAGCAGCCCTAGCCGGTGTCAACGAGGCAGTGGTGCTATTGGCGGCTGGGGCCATCAGCCTCTTGTTATCCGCCAAGCAGCGCTGGCCTTGGCTGGTGCATGGCATTATTGGTGGCAGCTTTTTCTCCTTGATGCCACAGTTTATGATACCACCTATGGATGGTCGCTTGGTGCGCTTGGGTCTGTTTTTCTTCAAAGTTGGTTCTCTCCTTTTTGGCAGTGGCATGGTGCTATTTGCCTTTATCCAACGGGATGTGGTCATACGCTATGCCTGGCTGAATCAACAGCAGCTTCTGGACGCGATTGCTGTGGGTCAAATTACACCAGGCCCTGTATCTTCTGCGGCAACATTCATCGGCTACCTGGTCGCTGGAGTGCCGGGTGCCGTAGTAGCTACTCTAGGCATGTTTCTCCCCTCGTTTGTGATTGTTTCTTTAAGCGGGCCATTGATTCCGCAATTGCGTGCGTCGCCTATAGCTCAGGGTTTCCTGCGCGGCGTGAACGCCGCCGTGGTGGCGCTGATCCTGTCGGTTGGCCTGGTGTTACTTCGTGCGGCGATTGTTGATGTCTGGACAGCGCTAATTTTGCTTGGAGGGGTGGTAGCGTTACTCCATTTCCAAATTGACACGGTATGGATGGTGCTCGGTGGTATGGTTGTTGGACTGGCACGGTATCTACTTAGGGGAGGCTGAAAGTGAAAAACTTTGGAAAGTTCATCTTTGATCTCTTGACATTGCTATGTATTCTTGGACTGCTTTGCGGGTGTGCAGGGACAGCTTTACCCTTGCCGGAGGCTGTCTTACAAAACCCTAACCTGACGAGTAAGACGCCTTCTGGTTCCTCTAGCCAGGTGCCATTGCGGAGACTAATCCTAGCCACGACAACAAGCACGCGCGACTCAGGCTTGCTTGAGTTCATCCTTCCCGATTTTGAAAGGCAGTATAACACCAAAGTGGATGTCATTGCCGTAGGCACTGGGCAGGCATTGAAGTTGGGGGAGGATGGCAATGCAGATGTGTTGCTAGTACACGCTCGGGTGAACGAAGAGGCGTTCATGAAAGCAGGACATGGCATCCGCCGCGAGGATGTCATGTACAATGATTTTGTGATCGTCGGGCCAGCCAGCGATCCGGCTGGTATCAAGAGGTTAAACAGCGCTGCGGAAGCCTTTCAGAGGATTGCCCAGGCACAGGCCCCCTTTATTTCACGTGGTGATGAGTCAGGTACGCATAGTAAAGAGAAGTCTATTTGGAAAACAGTCGGTATTGAGCCGCAGGGTACCTGGTACATTTCAGCTGGGCAGGGCATGGGTGCGGTGCTGACCATAGCTGATGAAAAGCAGGCTTATGCACTCAGCGACCGTGCGACCTATCTGGTCCGTAAGCTGCAGGGGCTTGATTTGGAGATCCTGGTGGAAGGTGATCCCATTCTATTTAACCCCTACGGGGTTATTGCAGTCAATCCCGTCAAGAATGAGAAGATCAACGCTGAGCTGGCCAATGCGTTTCTGGACTGGATCATCTCCGTGCCCGTACAGGAAAAGATTAGTCAGTTTGGCAGGGATCAGTTTGGACAGTCCATCTTCGTGCCTAATTCGACCCCCTGGCGTATGGCGCATCCCAAGTAACTTAGCCTGGATACTCTCCAGCGTTTCTTGGTTTTGCCTGGTACACGCCGGCCATATCCGTGCCCAAAAAGCCAGCATCGTACATCCTTTTATCCACTGGGGATAGGCCCTGTGCCCTGATTGCATCGACCAAGGGATAGTGGCGCAGCGCATCCAAGCGCTGCCCAATCCATGCCAGGTCTTCTTCCGTGGTCATCCAATTTCGTTGGTCAAAGATGCTCAGATCGAGCGGGCGCGAGTAGGAGCGGAGAGTTTTTTCGCCCAAGGTATTGAAATATGACTCGAAATAGGAGAGGGCGAGTTCGCGATAGGTTCTGTAGATGGGTTCGCGAAACCTGAGCCCCGAGAAGTTCGACTTGGCCACCGCGCCAATGAATCCACGCACCCGGTAAATGGCAATGACGTGGTCATCGTCGTTCTCAGCGCGCAGGTCGAGGAGCAGTGGTGGATGGCCGTGGAAGCGCAGCGCGGCGGCGGCAAAGATGGCACCTTCCGTGCAGTGCGCTCGTCCGTCGCGCATGACCCGGCGTGGTGAGCGGGTCTGGCCATCCGTATTGTAAGGGATGCTGTCCAAATACTGTTGGATCTTCCAAGGGGTGTTAAGCTGGGCCAGGAAGGCTCGTTCCTCGTCAGTCCAGGGTGAATCCATCATGGTCAATGCTCTCCTTCTCGTTGGTTATCACTGGGTAATGATAGCATCATTTGGAGTTGGATAGCCTCATGGATTGGGCAGAGTGTTTTCCCCATCTGGTATCTCACGCAGAAGTTGACATAGAACGGCTTCTGTTGCAAAATTGCGATACAGAATCGCCGCGAAAAGCCCGATTGGGAGGTATTATAGGGGAAAATTCCAGATAATCAATGTATGTGCGGCTCATACCAAACTACAAAGTTATCTGATGGATTTAGAAGGGCAATTTCTGGAAGATCTCAAGACCCAGTCAGCCAGAAATACCGTGGGCTCAGATGGGGGGAATGCGAGATTATTTGATTCATGGCAAGGAGTGAAATAGTCCTATGAAAATCCTTGTGCGCAATGGGCAATCAAAGAGATGGGAGTCTGCAGACCTGGTTAGGAGCAAGGCCGAGGCTGATCTTCAGCATCTCCTAATAGAATCTCCGTTCTTGATACCAATTGATGAGATTCGGGAAGGCGTTTCACCTCTTGTATTTGCAGTTGGTGAGTTTGGCCTTCCCGGTTCGGGAAATACGGACATCCTAGCGTTGAGTGCTGATGGCGACATCGCGATTATTGAGTGCAAACTTGTTGCTAACCCAGAGAGCAGGCGCAAAGTCATTGGTCAGATCCTTGAATATGCTTCATATCTTTGGGGGATGAACTATCGAGAATTTGACAATCGAGTGCAGCGACTAAAAGGCAAGAGATTAACGGAGCTTATCGAGGAGGCAGTAGCTGGGGAGTGGGATCGGACCAGTTTTGAGGAAGGGATTACCCAGTCATTGGAGAATGGGGGCTTTACCCTGATCATTGTTGTAGACGAGATCAACGAGGAATTGAGACGCATAATCCGATACATAAACGAGTGCAGCAAGTCAATCTTCTCACTCCACGCTCTTGAAGTTCGCAGATTTCAGGCTGCTGGGATTGAAATCCTTGTACCGCAATTGCACGGTCTTTCTGTGAAGTCTGCTGTCCCAAAAGGTGACAAGAGTAGAAAGTGGACTAGAGAGGAGATTTTCGAAGCACTTGCCGGGAATGTCGAACCAGGTATTGTGGCCATCGTGGAGAGTTTGTACGAGTGGGCTGAGGATACAGCCGACAGGGTGTGGCTGGGGACAGGAGTGGAAACAGGCTCCTTCACTTTTCATTACATCAAGGAGGGGAAAACTATCTCCGTCTTCACGGTGTACACAAACGGGAGGCTGGCATTGAACTACGGAATGCTATTGCTCCAGGTAGGCAAAGAAGTGCTTGAGGAATTTCATCGAAGGATAACGGAGATACCCACTTTTCGCCATGTACCCGCCGTATTTTCCAAGTATCCTACAATCAGAGTTGCTGATGGCTTCAAGGGTTCAGAAGAACTCGAGAAATTCAAACAGGCAGTTGAGTGGCTTGGAAACACGGTTGGCTCAAGCGTAGGACGTGGTGCAAGCAATCAGGCGGGCTAGTACGTAACTCCGCGTGCGGCTAAACCCAACCGTTGTGCAGCTAGATTACGAAATGCAATGCCAATGAAAGCGAAAGCAGTCATCGAAGTTGTCGTCGTCTTTAGCCTTACCTTGCTGCTCACCGCACTGGTAGGCCTCTCCCCTATTGGCAAGTGGGAAAGGCAAGTATCGAATCGCTTTTTCATCGAATACGCTGTGATGATTGCCTTTCCCTTGCTCTGGCTGGTGGTCACTCGCAGAGACCTGGCCTCTTATGGCTTGTCTCTGCGCCCTATCTCGTACCATCTGGACGTAACGGCGACCGCATTCGTGCCCATGGCTATTGCCAACGCGGTTCTAGGGTTGGTCAATTACAAGCACTGGACTGGCGCACTTCTCATGGCGGGCGTCCATATCGCTTTGCTCTGGGCACTAGGTTGGTTGCTCCAGAGCAAACCGACACGGAATGAACACGGCACACTGGCCGGCGTAGCCTTGGTCATGGCTTATTCGCATCTCGCTCAGAAGGTCTCTTTGAATAATGCTATTTCAGCATTACTCTTCTACGTCTTCTTTCTTGGCTTAGGAGAAGAACTTTTCTTTCGGGGCTATATTCAATCGAGGCTGAATGCCGTTTTCGGGAGACCTTTTCAGTTCTATGGGGTCAATTGGGGATGGGGCGTTATCATCACGTCTGCGTTATTTGGGTTGATGCACGTCCTCAATCTTGGCAGTTTGGTAATGGGCGCTTGGCAGTTGACGCCTTGGTGGGGGTTCTGGACCTTCTTTGCTGGCTTGGCCCTCGGTTTTGTGCGCGAGAAAACGGGGAGCATTGCCGCGCCGACGATTTTGCATGGGCTGCCACAAGCGCTAGCGGCATCGCTTGGGTTCATGTGAGAACATGGGCTCGCCACCGAGCCACGGGCTAACAAGCGCGTGCAGCCGAGCCAAGTATTCAGTGGGCTTGAAAGACGGGTGAAAATGGCAATACGTAGTTTTCGCACTGGCCAAATGATTGCTCGAATTCTGCTTATCCTCCTGACGCTTGTCCTCCTCTATCTCGCCGTTGGGCTGGGGTTCCACTTCAAATGGAGGAGCGCATTAGCGGCGTGCCGGGAAGCGCGAGCCGCGCGCGGTGAATTTGTAGAGCCAGAAGTGTTTAGCCCCCTTCTGGGTCTCGCATTTGATGTGACTTTTTGGCCAGTTTACGCTTGGGCAAATCTCTACCACGATGGCACGCCCTTCGCAACCCCGTGCACGCATTAGCAGGCCACTGCCTTGAGCATTTTATTCTGAGCCCCTTCGAAACTCTTGAGTGGGCCAAGGGCTTGCAGTTCCGTGTGCCTCTCTGGGTAATCCTCCCTCGCTTCAAGACCCACTACTCACTATCCACACTGAAGTGCTTTCGCATGGCTGATGCCAGCCATTTGGCAGAAATGGGGCAATTGGTGGATAATGCGTGGTCAATATGGCGTTTCAAAAGACAAATCGGTTGGGTAAAGGATGATGTATGAGCGATTTGGACGGACTTTCGTCGGCTGAAGCAGCCGAGCGCCTTGTGCGCTATGGCTCCAATGCCTTGCCTGAGCCGCGATATCGTTTGCCACAGTTGATTGTGCGCCAGTTTCGGGGCATCTTCAACCTGCTGTTGTTGGTTGCAGCCATTGTGACCTTTGTACTGGGCGAGCCGATTGATGCCTCGTTTATCCTGCTGTTTGTGTTTCTTGGGACGGCGCTCAATGTTTTCCAGGAGTACAAGTCGAACGCGGCGGTGGACAAACTCAAGTCATACCTGGTGCGCACGACGACCGTGCGGCGCGATGGCCAGGATCAGGAAGTGCCCGTTGATCAGATTGTCCCTGGCGATATCCTCAAACTCGAAGCCGGCGACATTGTCCCGGCAGATGCCGTTGTGCGCCAGGCGCGCAATCTGCTGGTTGATGAGACAACCTTTACGGGTGAGAGCATTCCGGTAGCCAAATTGGCTGTCACCACCGAAACGCAAGAAATACGCGACGAGCATCGCCTCTTGCAAGGGGTGGTCATCGTACGAGGGAATGCCCTGGCGGAAGTTACTGCTACCGGGGTTAGGACGCGCTTGGCGGCCATCGCGGCGACAGCTTCTTCCGTGCAGGCGGAGAGCGAGTTGGTCAAGGGCATTGACCGCATCAGTGCCTTTATCCTACGGGTGACGCTGATCACGCTTCTGTTTATGGTCCTGGCCAATATTTTGATTGAGGGCAAGGGTGCGGATATTCCCCACCTTCTGATTTTTGCGATCGCACTTGCTGTGTCGGTGATACCCGAGGCACTGCCGCTCGTCCTGACGTTTTCGCTCTCGAGGGGCGCGCTCCAATTTGCCCAGAAGCAGGTCATTGTCAAGCGGCTTTCCTCGGTGCAAGACCTGGGATCGGTGAATTTGCTCTGTACAGACAAGACTGGCACGATTACCGAGAATCGCCTCGTCTACACCAATTGCTATGTCGTGCCAGAATCGCGCTTTCATCCGCTCGTGCTAGCACGTTTGGCGGCGTATCGCTTATCCGGGCCTAATCCTGAGCCATTTGATCGCGCTATTGACGAAGCACTTTCGCCCGAGCAACAGGCTGAGGTGAATACATTTGAACTCCTGGAAGAAGAAGCGTTCGATCCAGCGCTGCGCAGCAACGGGGCTATCGTACGGGGCAACGATGGCCTGCGGCTGCATATCCGTCGGGGCAGCCCAGAATACTTCTTTGAGCAGGGACTGATCGCGCCGGAGCAGGTCAGAGGTTGGCTTGTAGAAGAGGAACGACAGGGGCATCGGGTGCTCGGCGTCAGTTACCATGATGGCAATGGCGCTCGGTTTGGCGGCTTTGTCTCGTTTGTTGATCGGCTCAAGTCCACTACTATTGCCACTATCGAGGCGGCTAAGCGTCTGAATGTGGCAATCACGGTTATCACTGGCGATGCCTTACTGGTGGCTGATGCCGTTGGGCGCGAAGCCGGGCTCGTGACCACGGACGATGAAATCATGGAAGCGGCTGCTTTTTTGGCTCTTCCCATCCAGGAGCAACGCAAACGCATTGGAACAATCCGCGTGTTTGCACGCACGACGCCCGAACAAAAGTTAGAGTTAATCGAACTGCTCAAGGAGCAATATACCGTTGGCTTCTTGGGGGAGGGGATCAACGATGCGCCGGCGCTGAAAGCAGCACACGTCTCGCTGGTGGTGCCATCGGCGGCGGATGTGGCGCGTGAGATCGCCGATATCGTCCTTTTGGAAAATGACTTGCGCGTGATCGTGGATGGCATCCGCTTGGGGCGTGAGACACACGCCAACACCTTGAAGTACATTCGGGCTACGCTTGTCTCCAACTTTGGCAATTTCTACGCCGTAGCGATTGGTTCGCTTTTCATTGACTTCTTGCCCATGTTGCCCAAGCAGTTGCTGTTGCTCAATCTCCTCTCGGATTTTCCCATGATGGCAATCGCTTTTGACCGCGTCTCCGAGCAGGAAGTGGCCCATCCACAGCGCTATGATTTTCGTTCGCTGTATATCATCTTCATCACACTGGGACTCGTCAGTACCGTGTTTGATTTCATCTATTTTGGGCTCTTCTACCGCATTTCACCAGGAGTGCTGCAGACCAACTGGTTCATTGCCAGCGTGATCACGGAGATTCTACTTCTGGTATCCATCCGCTCCATGTTGCCCATCGAAAAGGCGGGTTGGCCAGCGCCACTCATCACGTTCTTGTCGACAACGGCTTTTGTGCTGGCGATTGCACTGCCTGTGATCCCGTGGACTGCCGCCTTTTTCGAATTTACCAGACCAACAATGCCCCACTTGGTGCTCATTGTATCGCTTGCAATGCTCTATCTCGTGATTTCCGAGATCGTGAAGCGACCGCTTGCCCGCTTCCTGAGCAAAAATAGTCAAATGGGTTGAGTCCCCAGAGGGTTTCAGCCACAAAAGCGCAGCGAAAGTGTTTTTAGCCTAAGCGTTGCAAAAGCCAAACTCCTTAGCACCTGCTAAGGAGTTTGGATAAGCCCGTTTCATGCGGGCGATTCACTCTATCCTATCTGCCTGTTCCATTAGTTCACATCCCGAGGCCCTTGCCAAAGGGATCCACCCAGGTCTCCAGAGCAACCCTGAGTTCTGGATATTCCTTTGCGGCATCTTCCAATGAGCGTCCTTGCATGGTCGCGTCAATGGCCTGCCGGAAGGCTTTGGCTCCAGCCACGGGACCTTGCGGGTGGGCATGGATGCCACCACCGGAGCCAATCACAATGTCCGTTCCCAAGTCATGCATAACCTGAGGTACCATTTTGGGCGTGATGCCACCGCTGGGCATGGGGAAAGTAGGACGGATTTGGTAGAATGGGAAAGCCAAGTTGCGGGCCACGTTTTGGAATTTGTCCACCAATACCGGAGCCTTGCCATATGGTGCGGGAAAGACCACAATGTCCGCTCCCGCCAAACGGGGGAGTTTGCCCAGCACCAAGTGGGAACTGATGCCATGCCATTCTGAGGCATACAATGCGCCGGCCAGGTCCATGTGCGCCAGAATGGGCACGTTGATGGCAGGGTCTTCTGCCAATGCCCGCAGCACGGGGAAGCCGGTCACCAGATAGTTGACCATCAGTGCGTTGCAACCCAATTCCACTGCTCGGCGGGCATTTTCAAAGACTTTGGGGATCTCATCAGTGACATTCACCGTGTACAGGGTGTGCTCGCCCGTTTCTTCGTAGACCTGCCGCTCTGCTTCCATGTACAGTTTCACTCGTTTTTCGCACTCGCAGAACGAAGCATTGGCCAGCAACTCATCGTCTTTGATGATATCACAACCACCTAGAGCGGCCAGGCGGAATAGTTCTACCCCCACCTCGGGCGGATAGCCGGTGCAGGGCTTGATCATGTTGTTGAGCAAGGGTCGTTTGGGCACGCCAAGCAGTTTGCGGATGCCGGGGATGCCGAATTTAGGGCCTTTGAAGCCCGCGACGTACTTCTCGGGGAAGCGCAAATCCAGCACCTTGAGTTTGCCTGCCATGGAGATGTTTCCAACGACTGTGGTCAAGAGCATCGGGATTTGCTCGCCAAAGTTGATCTCCGGGAAGGCGATTTGGATGATGTATTGGCGTTCATTCACCTCGGGAGGAACCATCCACTCATAGTCCGGAACTTCGTACACGCCAATCACTTTAGCCACGTGCTTGCGGCGTACCTCGGGTGTTTCGCCTGGCACAGGCACCCAGGTACCGGTGGATTGCTCGATGGCCAGAGCAGGAGCTAACTTGGCCACCGGAATTGATTTGGGATAGGAAACAAGGTATGTTCCAATGACATACTCATCGTAATCCACCCCATCGGGCAGGGCGATGGGCAAAGATTCGATATCCATTTTTACCTCCTTGTAAATATTGATCATCCTGGTTGATCTGCGGGGCAATAACACTTTTACGTGTTGATGGCATTGTAACACCCAGGATATACTGCTGTCAAGTACACTCAGAGCACATCCGCTAGGATGGTAAGATTTTGTCAGGAAGGTTGCGGGATCTTGGCCGGTCGGAATTCCGTACGAATGCCGTTGTGCAGAATTTTGTGCACTGGGCAGTGCTTTGAAATCAGGAATAGTTTATTGCGCTCTGCAGGCGTGAGGTCGCCAACGAAGCCAACCTCCGCATCGATCTGCTCGGTGTATTTTTCCGTTTCTTCGCACTCTGCGCAGTCCTTGGCAAAAATGCGGTCGTAGCGCAGGCGCACTTCCACTTCCTCTAGCTTTACCCCATGATTCTGCGCGTAGGAGTGCAGGAGGATAGCTGTGCAGGATCCCAGACCGGCAAGCAACATGCCATACGGCGTCAGTTCATGGATGGCGTGAATGGGTCTGAGTTCACGGCTGGCTGCATCGGGGGCTTCTGTATCTGCATACTGGAATTCAGTCTCGAATTTGCTATTCTGACGCACGACGACGATCTCTGCCATGGGTATACCTCCTATTTGATGGACTGGGTTCCTGCGCTCTGCACCGCGCAGCGAGGATAGTTGAACCCCTTCTGGTGAAAGCAGGGTATCTCGTGATCAGGAAGCCTAGCGCAGTTAACAGGCGATTGCCGATCCATCAGATGTCCAGGTTCTGCACATTCTTGGCATTGGTTTGGATGAAACGTTTGCGCGGCGGTACGCTGGAGCCCATCAGCATGTCAAAAGTGCTGTCAGCGGTCAGCGCATCTTCCAGAGTGACTTGCAACAAAGTGCGTTTGGCCGGATTCATAGTCGTCTCCCAGAGCTGCTCGGGGTTCATCTCTCCCAAGCCTTTGTAACGCTGTATGGTTACTTTCTTGCCTTTCAGCCTGGCTAGGATCTCTTCTCGCTCGGCTTCGGAATAAGCGTAAAGGGTTTGACGGTCGGTTTCGATGCGATAAAGCGGCGGTTGGGCGATGAACAGGTGGCCGTTCTCGATCAAAGGTTCCATGTAGCGGAAGAAAAAGGTCAGCAGCAGAGTTCGTATATGTGCGCCGTCCACGTCAGCATCCGTCATAATCATCACGCGGTGATAACGCAAATTGCTCAAGTCGAAGGAATCCCCAATGCCGGTGCCCAAAGCGGTGATCAAGGTCTTGATTTCTTTGCTGCTGAGCATTTTGTCCAAGCGGGACTTTTCCACATTCAGGATTTTGCCGCGCAAGGGCAGTACAGCCTGAAAACGGCGATCGCGGCCTTGTTTGGCTGAACCTCCGGCTGAATCGCCTTCGACAATGTACAATTCGCATTTGGCAGGATCGGTCTCGGAACAATCGGCCAGTTTGCCGGGCAAAGTGAGCGTCTCCAATGCGCTCTTGCGCATCACCAGGTCACGGGCGTGGCGTGCTGCTTCTCGTGCCCGTGATGCGGTCAGAGCCTTCTCTATAATTACCTTTGCTTCACGGGGATGTTCTTCTAACCAAACCGACAAGCTTTCTGCTATAACAGATTCAACTTGGCTCTTCACTTCGGCATTGCCCAGCTTAGACTTGGTCTGGCTCTCGAATTGAGGGTCTTTTAGCTTGACGCTGATGATAGCGGTAAGACCCTCGCGGACGTCTTCTCCACTAAAGTTGCTTTCATTGTCCTTGAGAAGTCCTGCCTTGCGTGCATAATCGTTTAGGGTACGGGTCAGTGCGGAGCGGAAGCCAGTGAGGTGAGTACCGCCATCTACGGTGTTGATGTTGTTGGCAAAGGCATAAACTGACTCTGCATATCCATCTGTGTATTGCAAAGCTGCTTCGACCAGCGTGCCGTTGGCTTCTTTCTCGACATGAAATGTGGGATGAAGCACCTTGCGGTTGCGGTTCAGGTAACGGACAAAGGACATCACGCCGCCTTCGAAGTAAAAACTGTTCTCGATGTCGGCCCGTTCGTCGCGAAAAGTGATCGTCAGCCCCCGAGTCAGGAAAGCCATTTCCCGGAAGCGCTGGGCAAGGGTGTCATATTGGTAGTCAAGCGTTTTCATAATGCTTTTATCGGGCAGGAAGGTAGTTGTCGTGCCAGTTCCTTTGGCGGTGCCAACTGTCTGCACGGGAGTGACCGGCACGCCATGTTCGTAGCGCTGGTAGTACCGCTTGCCATCGCGCTGTACGCACACTTCCAGCCACTCGGAGAGGGCATTTACGGCTGAAACTCCTACCCCATGCAGTCCACTGGCTACTTTGTAGGTATCGCCGCCGAATTTGCCACCGGCATGCAAGACGGTGTGCACGACTTCCAAGGCTGATTTGCCAGTCTGGGGATGGATGTCAACAGGAATGCCCCGGCCATTGTCTTCTACGGTTACAGTAGCGTCCTTGTGGATGGTGACCACAATGTGGTCGCAAAAGCCAGCCAGGGCTTCGTCTATGGAGTTATCCACTACTTCATAGACCAGATGATGTAGACCTCGTACGTCCGTGCTGCCCACGTACATTCCAGGGCGACGGCGCACAGCTTCCAGCCCTTCCAGAACCTGAATATCTTCAGCAGTATAGGTTGTCCCACTTGCTTTTGTCGTCATCGGTTCTCTTCCTCAAACCTGGCTTGTTGCCAAGCAACAAATCGGTCACGGTAAAAAATGAAGCTGGCTATCACCAGTCCGGTGCTTACATAAGCATTGCCGATAATCCCAATGAGCGTGCCTATTGCATTGATAGCGAGCATACGCCAGATATACCATAACCCTGTCTGGACGACATTGATCAATAAGATGAAGACGATAGCCGCGAAAAAGTTGCGGTGTACGACATTTAGACTGTTCCATAGGGAGCGCGCAATCCCCATATCATCCAGAATAATCGCGCGCGAAGTGAAAAAGAGAATGATCGCCACATAAACTCCAACTGACAATGCGACCCATCTGAATAGGTTCAAAGTCAACCAAGATAGTTCCGGGCTGATAATGCCCAGCAGCGCACTCAAGATGCTAACTCCACTGGCCAGCATCGCAGCGAATAGCAGGATCACGAAAAGCAGTTTGACTAGTCTCGACCAAGAACGCCATGTGACCTGCAACACATACATTATATCCAGTTCTTCCTCGCGCACCTCTTGCGCAATGAGTGACAGGCAAAAGCAGCCGATCAAGAGACCGAGCAAAGTGAGCAGAACCGCAAGACCCAGTAGTGTAGGCCAAGTTGGAATCTCAATGAGATGGTGAGCTAGTCCAAATGGCGGTCTTTCCAACGCAAGGTTTCCGCTTAGGCTAGGTAGCCCAAGAAAGCGCATCGAAAGCATGGTCAGAATGTTTGCCCTTGCACTCAGGTCGGCCAGTCTAGCCTGTATCAGTTCGAGTGCCTGTTGATATTGCGTACCCAGCTCAGAAGTGTTGGGCAATGCAGCAATTACTCTTTGACCCAAGTCACGGATGGACAGCTTGGGTCCTAACCAGATACCTGCGTCAACTAAGATGGGGATAAGAATTAGCCATAGCCGCTTGGTAACCCGGTCGAATCCATCCGAAAGGGTGTCAATAATGCCCACTGTTCGCGTTCCTCCAGAGAGGAATTGTAACACAATCCGCCTCTTTTGAAAAGCCCTCGTCAGTTTCATTATATAGAACAAAAGTTCTTTTGTCAAGCCGAGGATAACGATTTTGACGCCCTGCTCCTTCGTGACTACAATATCCGGCGAAGGAAGAACCATGAGCATTATCACGCTGCTCAGCGATTTTGGAACAGCCGATGGTTACGCGGGCGTAATGCATGGCGTGATCCTGAGTATCAACCCCAAAGCAGTCGTTGTGGATATCTGCCATGACATTGCCCCGCAGGATATACACACAGCAGCTTTTGTGCTCTCTACAGTGTACCCGTATTTCCCGGCGGGTACTGTTCACGTAGTCATTGTCGATCCTGGGGTAGGTAGTGAACGGCGTGCTCTAGCGGTGCGCACTGCACACGGTACGTTTGTGGCGCCCGACAACGGTGTGCTGAGCTACGTATTTGCACGCGAGTCTATTAGCGAGGTGGTGCATCTCACGAATGCACGGTACTGGCTCTCGCCGCTCAGCAATACATTTCATGGGCGCGATCTTTTTGCACCCGTGGCAGCGCATATCTCGCTAGGAGTGGCACTGAGCGACATGGGGCCTGCTATACAAGATCCGGTGCGTTTTGCAGTTACGGAGGCCTTGGTGCAGAACGATGGTAGCATTCATGGCCAGGTATTGCACGTAGATCGGTTTGGCAACATTATCACGAACGTACCGCGTGAACTTTTGACGACTGGGCAGAGTTGGCGAGTGCACATCGCAGGCTATGAAGTAGATAGTTTGTCGAAAACTTATGCCGGGGCTGCTGATGGTGCATTGTTGGCACTGATTGGCAGCAGTGGTCATTTGGAAATCGCTGTGCGCAACGGCAATGCGGCAGCGATGCTGAAGGCAGATCGAGGGACAGAGGTGGTCGTAACGCCTATATAGAGGGAGAGATAGTCAAGGGAGGTTATCTAGGATGAGCAATGTAGTGATTGTGGTGGATATGCTACGCGGTTTTTTAGAGGAAGGGCATACGCTTTTTTGTGGCCCGGCTGCTCGCGAGATCATTCCTTGTGTGCGGCAATTGCTACAAAACGAAAAGGAGAAAGGGTCCCATATCATCTTCCTCGCTGATACCCACGATCCTGACGACAAAGAATTCGCCATGTTCCCACCCCACTGTGTGCGAGGTACTTCGGAATGCGAGATCATCCCTGAACTGGCCGACTTTCCTGGAGAAGTTATACCGAAGCGGCGTTACAGTGGATTCTACGATACGGTCTTAGAGGACAGGCTGAAGGAACTGCAACCTGATAAGATTATCGTCGTGGGAGTGTGCACGGACATTTGCGTAATGCATACGGTTGCGGATGCGCGCAACCGCGATTACGTGGTGGAGGTACCGCGCGATTGCGTGGCAAGTTTTGATCCCGAGGCTCATGCCTTCGCGCTGAAACATATGGAGAAAATACTCGGAGCTAAGATAGTCTAGCTCTGTCAAATTTGAATGGCAAGCTTGTGGTGACGATGTCTTCATAGCAACCGATTGGTAAGAACAAGGCGTCACTACATGCTTTTCCATTTTGTGCTGGTACCTAACTTGTGGTTAAGGAGCTATGAATACTATGGTGAACTCTAAGATCAATAAAAGCATCCTCTCTGGATATACTGCTGATATCTATTTCTCGCGCACCCAGGCTATCCTGCGTGCCGAGGGATTGGATCCAGTGGTTACTATGGAGATTTTCCCCAATAGAGAGGGCATTCTTTGTGGGATGAATGAAGTGCTTGAGTTACTGGCCCAGGTATTGCCAGAAGACGGTGAAGTGTGGGCATTGGCTGAAGGTGAGCCAATGGCGGCCAAGGAGGTAGTGCTGCGCATCACGGCATCCTACTCGCGATTCGGGCTGTACGAAACAGCAATATTGGGTATGTTAGCGCAAACCAGTGGCTGGGCTACTGCGGCGCGAGCGTGTGTAGAAGCAGCAGATGGCATTCCAGTGATCAGTTTTGGTGCGCGCCATGTCCACCCGAGCGTAGCGGGACGTCTGGAATATGCCGCGATTGTGGGTGGTTGCGCTGGCTGTGCTACGCCTGTAGGAGCGGACTTGGCTGGGTTGGAGGCTACTGGGACAATTCCACATGCAATGGTCCTGATCTTTGGCGATACCGTAAAGGCCACAGAGGCTTTCGACCGACATATGCCACCTCATATCCGCCGTATAGCACTAGTGGATACCTTCAAGGACGAATGCGAGGAGAGCTTGCGTGTAGCTGAGGCTTTGGGTTACAGGTTGTGGGGAGTAAGACTGGATACGCCGCCAGAGCGTGGCCGTGTGACCCCGGAATTGGTCAAAGAGTTGCGGGCACGCCTAGATCAGGCTGGATACACGTGGGTCAAGATCACGGTGAGCGGTGGAGTAGATGCAGAGCGCATTCGCTTGTTTCGCGAACAAAAAGCACCTGTAGACGTATTCGGCGTAGGCAGTGCTATTAGCAGTGCCCCGCCAATTGATTTCACGGGAGACCTCAAAGTGATCGCAGGTAAGCCTATCGCCAAACGAGGCCGAATTCCCGGTATTACGCCCAATCCACGCCTGCAACGTGTTAATTTAGCCAAGATCAAAGAGGCAACTCGCTAACTCTGCCGAGGCATACTTTACAAGTCAAGTTATACTTCGTTGCGATGCTCCAATATGATTGGAAGCGGATTTAGAATTCGCCGCTGTCTTCCTCGAGGTCAATTCCAGGTTCGATTTCCTCTTCCTCGATATACTCTTCAAATTCTTCGATTTCTTCCTCTTCTTCCTCAGCCAGTTCAATGGCAGGGGTAATCTCAAGCGGTATTGTGGGCTTGCGGTTAAGTTGAGCATATAGCCCTGCTAATCTTTTTCTGGCAATATTGTTCGAGGGTTGTCGCTGCAAAGTTGCCTCGTACGCTGCTATTGCCTCTTCGTAACGCCCCAATTCAAGGTATGCCCTACCTAGTCGATTACGAGCTTGGATATCGTCGGGAAACATTTCGAGCACGCGCAAATTGGCCTGGACTGCTTCATCCCAATGGCCCATGAGCGCTGATTGCACCGCTCGTGTCGTCCATTGTTTACGGAGTTCCTCCTTGATCTGGTATTTTGACACGTTCAAGTCCATGTTCATCTCCTACAACTGAATCTAAGTAGATTATAATTGTATCCACATCATCCATTTTGGCAAGAAGACACTGCACAGGGTGATGGAGAATTATGTGGCCAAGGAGTAGAGACAGCCGGTAGGGTAAAGCTTCGCGTCCACATCTCTCCTGAGACCCTGTTGCGGCCACGGGTGCAAACTAAGGAGGCATGGATTACGCTTGCTAGTGCTCCGACGCTGCAAGAGGCACTGACCATTGCTGCCGCGGATATGGTGGAGTTTATTTGTCGCACTTATCACGTGAACTTTGATGAGGCCTATCGGCTGCTCAGCATCGTTGGCAATGGCGGCATCAGTCAGGTTGTCAATCGGTTGGTTACTGCCAAAGTCACGCTACCCAAGAACTTGGACATCTCTTTTGACGCAGAGTAGCAAAAACGCCTTCTCAGATGAGAAAGCGTTTTTTGCTACTGAGAAACAAATATGGTAGCGACTAGTGCCCCGGTGCTTATGAGTCCCCTGCTCTGCCAACTGAGCTACGCCGCCATTATGCGAAAAAAGTAGCAGGGATAGGCTTACTGGTCATCCATTGGGAGCGGCAACCTCCAGCACCATACCAGTACGGGCTGGCACGGTGAGCCCGACGAGCCATCCATCCCACACAATTGCTGTACCCTCTCCCCATACATCACGCAACAATGCTCCGTCTGGGAGATAGCCATGTACGGGCACGCGCAGTTCCCAGGGGCTTTTGCCTGCGTTGAGCAGGCATAGCAAAGTCTCCTCAGATAACCCTTCATGTGCCAATCCCGCGAAGGAAATCCTACGCCCAAAGATGTACACCTGCTCTTGAGCCAACAAGGACTTGTATTCACCACGACGTAGCGCTATATGGGCTTTGCGCAGAGCGATGCAACGCTTAACATAGCCAAGCAGTTCCTTGTTCCACCGCTGCTCATCCCATGGGAAAGCACGTCGGCAGTCCGGGTCCTTGCCTCCTTCCATACCTATTTCATCACCATAGTAGATGCAGGGCGCTCCAGGATAACACATCATAAACAGCATGGCCAGGCGCAGGGCAGATTCATCACCACGTGCCAAGGTCAGAAATCGTGCGGTATCGTGGCTATCCAGGAGATTCAATTGCGCTTGAGTTACTTCTGGGGGATACAGCGAAAGCAAATGGTCAATCGCAGAGCCAAATTCCTCCGCTGATGTTGGTTGAACCGGATAATAACCCACTCCGGAGACCAACGCTGGGTTCAGGTCTCGCCCAACAAAGAAGGAAAGGCAAGCCTTGGTAAACAGATAATTCATCACAGCATCGAATTGGTCTCCTTGCAGCCAATGGCGGGCATCGTGCCAAATTTCGCCTACGATGTACGCATCAGGATTGACTTCTTTGACGCGTCGGCGAAATTCGCGCCAGAAATTATCATCGTTGATTTCCCCAGGGACATCGAGGCGCCAGCCATCAATGCCTTGTTCCACCCAGTACTGTGCTACGCCTAGCAAAAATTCGCGCACATCCGGCGAATCAGTGTTAAATTTAGGCAAAGCATGCAACCCCCACCAAGCAGCATAATTGGGCTTGTGCTGTGCGTCATAGGCATGTAACGGCCAGCCATTCACAATGAACCAGTCTAAATAAGGCGAAGATTCCCCATTTTCCAAAATGTGATTGAACTGGAAAAATCCCCGGCTGGCATGGTTAAAGACGCCGTCCAGAATGATGCGCAAACCACGCCGATGGGCTTCATCTAGCAAAGTGCGAAACGCGCTATCGCCGCCAAGCAGCGGATCAACATGGTAGTAGTCATACGTGTGATAGCGGTGATTGGCCGTAGATTGAAAGATGGGGGTCAGGTAAATGGCATTAACGCCCAGGTCCTGTAAATAATCCAGATGCTCTAGGATGCCCAACAAATCACCGCCTTTGAAACCATGTACAGTAGGAGGGCTATCCCACGGTTCCAGATTGTGCGGCTTAGGCACTGCCTTGCTGAAAGCAAAGCGATCGGGAAATATCTCGTAAAAAATGGCATCTTTAACCCACTCGGGAGTTGCAAACGGCATAGTCTGTGTTTTCTCCATTGGAACGCTGCCTCAACGAAGAGTCTTGAGCAACGACTATATTACAAAGGTCGCGGGATGCAGTCAAATGTTCAGAATATGAAATCTCTTTGACAAGCAGACACATTTGCGCTACAGTTGGGCCATGTATGCACCGTGCTACTTCGGACTTGTCCATTTCCCATGGGACAAGGAGTAAACATGGGACCCGATCGCTATACGACTGTACTGGTTGCGATTCTGAACAAACCACAGGACTTGATCATAGCTCGTGACCAACATTGGTACCGTATTCCAGTGAAGCACCTGCCTAAGCGTGGTCTGAATGCACCCATACTGGCCTTTTACCAGACCAAAGAGTTTGGCGATCAGAAATGGTCCATCAATTATTATGCTCATACCTCCGTTTGGGAGATCATGCCACGGATCCAACTCCTACCCGATGAGCCCGATCATCCTCATGCCAAAGAACTCTACTATAAGGTGCATCTTGGGGAATTGCGTCCTCTACCCCATCCAATTGCCAGCCATAAATGGCGGCGCATCACTTTCATCGTTACCCATTGGGGACGCCTGCAGGAAGCCCAGGAGATCAATCAACTCTTGCATGGTAGCATCTGGGAAGAGCGATTGTGGCGTGCATTGCGCAGGTTAGGTCGTTTGGCAGAAGAGGATGACTTTGGCGACTGGTAGTCCCTTGTCCCACAGCCTTGCCCGGCAGCTTCTCGATTGGTACCAAGAAAACCGCAGAGACTTGCCCTGGCGCAACACGCGCGATCCCTATGCCATTACAGTTGCCGAATTCATGCTCCATCAAACTAGGGTACAAACTGTGCTTCCCTACTACCAACGGTTTCTGAAGCTTTTCCCGACCTGGGGTTCGCTGGCTGAGGCAAGATTAGATGAAGTGCTCAAAGCATGGGAAGGGTTGGGGTACTATGCCCGAGCACGCAACCTCCATGCACTGGCCCAGCAAGTGTGTGTCCAGTACGATGGAGATCTCCCTAACTCGCTCGAAGCGCTCCTGGCATTGCCTGGCATTGGCCCTTACACTGCTGGCGCTATTTTGAGCATCTGTTTTGGCCAGGACCGCCCAGCTATAGATGGCAATGCCAAGCGCGTGCTCAGCCGCATGTTCGGGATTAAGACAGACCTAACCACCCCCAAGGGGGCAAAACGTATTCAGGAACTTGCCTCCACACTGCTTCCACCCGGGCAGGCTGGCACATTCAACCAAGCGCTGATGGATCTGGGAGCTACCATTTGCACCGCCAGCCACCCTGCTTGCAGCCAGTGCCCTTGGCATGAGGAATGTCAAGCATGGCGCTTGCACATCCAGGAAGAATTACCCGTGCGGCGACCGAAGAAAGCCACACCCCACTATGACATTGCGGCTGGAGTAATCTGGCGCGATGGCTTTATCCTCATTGCTCAACGCCCTCCTGGAGGCTTGCTCGGCGGTCTGTGGGAATTCCCAGGGGGCAAGCGGGAGCCAGGGGAAAGCTTGGAAGCATGTCTGATCAGGGAAGTACGGGAGGAGCTTGGTATCGAGATTCAAGTAGGAGAGCCTCTGGCTCAAGTACACCATGCGTACACACACTTCCGCATCACCCTATATGCTTACCACTGCCGGTACGTGAGCGGGGAGCCGCAGAATTTTGGCTGTGCTGCTTGGAAATGGATACAACCCCACGAACTGTGCGATTATGCTTTTCCTGCTGCGAACCGCACGATCATCCAAGCTCTGCAGGCTGGCCATCATCCATCACGAGACGCTCCGAGCCTCTAGGCTATCTTCCGAAATTGTTTTGACCTTGAGCCTTTTTCCCTTGTTAGACGCTGCGTCTGCTTTGAGGTAGCCTCTTTATGTCTTCGTTGCAGGCTCTGGATAAGGCTCGTCCCAGCAACATAGGAGTAGCTCAGCCCATAAATCACCAACCACAAAGCAAGAGGAAATCTTCCCTGACGCACAGCCAGCATTGCGATGGACAGAGAAAAGGCAGCAAGCCCTGTCTCATACCAGACCAGTGTGGTACAGTGCAGTGCATACATGCTATCGCGCCAATGCCCACGGTTATCATGGATATCGAATTTAGGTGTACGCTGAAATTCTTCCTGCTGCCCAAGCAACGCACGCACCATAGCCACTGTGTTGTTCAAGGACAATCCCATGCCCAGCGACAGCAAAAACGGCATAAACCGCAATTCTCGCCACCAGCCAGGGCCGCGCCTGCGCTGCGCCACTAGGTACAGCAGCGGCGGCCCTATGGAGGCAAAAAGGAAATAGGGCACAAAAGCGGCTACCCGGCTGCTGGTCAGCAACATGGGCAAGGTCAACAGCAACGTCACCAGCATCAAAGGATGCACCATATAGCCAGTTAAATGAAGCGCTGCTTCGACCTTGATGAACCAGGGATACGCAGCGCACCACAATGGCCATAAGAGTTTCCGCGCTACCTGGATACTGCCCTGGGCCCAACGCGCCTGCTGGCGGCGCAGAGCATCCATCTGAGGTGGTAATTCGGCAGGCACCTCGATATCAGGAACATAGGCAATGCGCCACCCTGCCAATTGGGCACGGTAGCTGAGATCCAGGTCCTCCGTCAGCGTATCAGTATGCCAACCTCCTACCCCTTCTATACACGCACGGCGCCATACGCCAGCAGAGCCATTGAAGTTGAGAAAGAAGTGTGCCTGACTACGTGCCCCTTGTTCGACAATGAAATGCCCGTCTATGCCCAGTGCCTGCGCTCGTGTTAGGACGGAATGAGTGCGATTCAAATGCCCCCAACGTGCCTGCACACAGCCGACATTGTCTGATGAGAAATAGGGCACAATACGGCGCAAGAAATCCTTCGGAGGGATGAAATCGGCATCAAAAATAGCCAATAACTCTCCTTTGGCATGGTGCAGTCCTTCGGCCAGAGCGCCAGCTTTGAACCCAATCCGCTGTGAACGATGCCGATACTGGATTGAAAGACTCATCTGAGCGTAGCGAGCAACAGCCTGCTGCGCTATCACCGTGGTTTCATCTGTGGAATCATCTAGAACCTGAATCTGTAACAAATCATGTGGGTAATCCAAGGCTGCCACGGCAGCAATCAGGCGTTCCACTACATGTCGTTCATTGTAAATGGGCAACTGTACAGTAACTGCTGGCCAGCTCTCCCATCGTGCTGTCAGTTGCGGCTGGCGCAAGCTCCCTAAGAGATAGATGACGGTCAGCATCAGGCTATTCAGACCGTACAAAGCAAGCCACGCTGCTAGGATTCCATACAACAGCTCCAAACAAACCATGCACAGCACTCTCCGTTTGGCATTGCCAAAGATGCGCTATTCTACTACCGTTGTTGCCTCGATGGCAAACGGGAACCTTGCGGAACTTTTCATGCACGCAGTCGGCTCGGAGCTACGCATAATCCACTCTTCATCTACTGCGCAACTCAGTCGTGGGCAACTTGTCTACTTTTCGGTTCGCAAGAGGCAACTTTCACCCTCAGACAAGCCGATATTTGACAAAAACCACAAATTCACTGAAGATTGGAAATGCTGAAGTATATGTGAGAAGATCCAATGGATAAGGGAAACCATGCTCTAATCTTGATCACCAACGATGACGGGATTGCCTCACCGGGATTGGTGGCAGCTGTTCGCAGTGTGCTTTCACTGGCAGAAGTTTGGGTAGTAGCTCCATCGGTACAGTGCTCGGGACTCAGCCGCAGTTTCATCGGGGGTCCAACCCATGTAGAAGAAAGCAACCTAGTTGTTGATGGTACGCGAGTGCGTGCCTTTGCTGTGGACAAACCGCCTGCCCAGGTAGTGCGCTATGGCTTGCTGTGTATCCTGCCCAGGATGCCTGATCTAGTCATTTCAGGCATTAATTACGGCGAAAATCTGGGTGCGGGCATTACAATTTCTGGAACGATTGGAGCAGCGCTAGAAGCAGCTGGCTTCGGTATCCCGACATTGGCTGCTTCACTGGAGACGGAGCGGAGATTTCATTTTAGCCAAAGTACCGAAGTGGACTTTAGCACAGCGGCGGTATTCGTGCACCGATTTGCCAAATGGCTGCTGACTCACGGCATGCCGAGGGGAATTGACATTCTGAAGCTCGATGTCCCTTGTACAGCCAGGCCCCATACTCCTTGGCGCTTCACCCGAGTTTCCCGACAACAGTACTGGGTTTCTCCATCGAGTATTGATATAGAAGGACAGAAGCACCTGTCTGGATATGTGCGTGAAATTGATTATGAAGCATTGGAACCTGATTCTGATATCCATGCCGTGGCTGTGGATCGAGTGATCTCCATTAGCCCTTTGACCATTGATCTTACCGCCAAGGTGGATTTGCAGCATCTACAGGCAACATTATCTATAGAGGACACAATCCCTTAACCCACCAAGAGAGCGATGCTTGTGGAAAAGCGTTTCCTCTGCTATAATGCTCATAGAGAAGGCATAGCTATGGACACTTGCTGATTGCAAGGGGGGAATCTTTGATCATTGTCCTTTCCGCCATCGTTGTACTGAGCCTACTAATGTTTGTCCATGAATTTGGCCACCTGGTTATGGCCAAACGGATTGGGTTACATGTAGAAGAGTTCGGACTGGGATATCCTCCGCGTCTGATTACCCTCGCTCGCATCGGCGAAACAATGTATACCCTGAATTTGATACCCTTTGGAGCATTTGTCCGCCTAGCAGAAGAGGGGGCACCAGGCACTTTGTTCACCGATAAAGAGGCACACGCGCGTGCTGCATTCTTGCTCGGTGGTCCTGCGCTGAATCTGATGCTGTCTGTTGTCCTCTTCAGCATTGGGTTTGTAACGGGCTGGCCTGTCGCACATGACCTGGCAGTAGGGGTACAGAAAGTATTGCCTGGTTCTGTGGCATATGCGATAGGCTTTGAGGACAACGATCTAATCCTAGCTGTGGATGATCACGAAGTCTCTACTGTGTTGGACCTTATCGTCTATGCCAGGTCGGTGAACGGTGACATCAGAAAGGTAACCATTCGCCGTCATGGACGCCGCTTGACCTTGTCTCTGCCACCTGGAGGGCCTTGGTTTGTGAAAATGGAATCACGCGGTGTGGCGGTGCGCAACGATGCCGGCTGGGTAGAGGTCGTCTCCTACCCATGGCCTGAAGCTATCCGCAGAGCAGTGATGGAAACACTGCTCTCTGTCTCGTCTCTATTCTTACTGCCCATAAAAATACTGCGCGGTCTAATTCCCGTGGACTTGGTGCGTCCGGTTGGCCCGGTTGGCATCGCTCAATTGACTGGGCAGGCTGCCCAGCAGATAGTAACTAGTGGATGGTGGTTCCCCTTGTTGCAACTCATCGCAACTCTCAGTGCAGCGCTCGCTGCAACAAATCTCTTACCCTTTCCTGGTCTCGATGGGAGTCGTTTGCTCTTTGTCACCCTCGAAGCCTTACGAGGCAAGCACATAGACCCCGCCAGAGAGAATCTGATCCATTTTGTAGGTATCATCCTGATGCTTGTGCTGGTTCTAATCGTGACCTATTATGACGTCACGGCTCCGTATCCCTTTGGCGGACGTTAATTGCCAAAACCCACAGAAGATGTAAGTGGCCAATAGATCGTTCCATCCTGCTTGTCGCAAGGCAGCAATAAGTCCGTGCTAATAGGGTCGAGCGAGAGCGGAGGCAACAAGGCAATGTGCTCATCGGCACGGCGCAGCCACTTGCGCACGACCTTGCCTAGAGGTATGCCAGCGGCGTGCTGTGGTGCTGATGCTGCCCATTTCCTGATGGGTTTGCACGAGATGGTGTCTTGCTTGAACGCGATTCATAGTGTATACTTCCCGGTAGGCCAGATCGGCCATAGGTGGTGCTCCTCCTGGTGAAGTTTTTGCCACAACTCTTTTACCACAGGAGCACCACCTTTTGTCAAGATCGCCTGCATCACCTGGTAACGATCTATTGGCCCAAGCGCACTTGAGCTCTTGACAAATGAACATCTTTGTGCTATATTAATTAGCAATCGTTTGCGCAACCGTTTGCTTAACCAAGATTTCGCTGTTGAGGGGCATAATTATTCAGAAAAAGCCCTGTGGACTTTCAGTACTCTGCTCAAAGGACTGGGCTATGGCGACGATGAAGGATGTGGCCCAAGCTGCTGGAGTTTCAGTCACAACTGTATCACACGTGATTAATGAAACGCGCCACGTAAGCGAAGAGCTACGCGAAAGAGTGTTGAAAGCGATGGAAGAATTGAATTACCATCCCAACAGCTTGGCCCGCAGTCTCAGACAAGGGATAAGCCATACGATTGGTCTGATCGTTCCTGATAACTCCAACCCCTTCTTTGCCGATGTAGCTAGGGTGATAGAGACACGTGGTTTTGAGGCTGGTTACAGCACTATCTTGTGCAACTCCGATGGCCAACTGGAGAAGGAGCTGGCCTATGTCAACGTGCTCCTGGCCAAACAGGTGGATGGCGTCATCTTCATTGCCGCTAGTAGCCAGAGCGAGCATATCACCCTGCTCACAGAAGAAAAGGTCCCCGTTGTGATTGCGGATCGGCAGATGCCCAATGCACAAGTGGACGTGGTCTTGGTAGACAACTACCATGGGGGCTACCTCGCCACGGAGTATCTGATCTCACTGGGCCATCACCGTATCGGGTGCATCACCGGACCTTCAGACACTACGCCCAGTGCCGATCGAGTGTGTGGTTACAAAGATGCGCTGACCGTCGCCGGTCTGCCAATCGACGAGGACCTGATTGTGAGGGGCGATTTCCGTTACGCGAGTGGCATTAGCGGAGCGCAAAAACTTCTTAGTCTGGAGAAACCCCCGACCGCCATTTTTGCCTGCAACGACGTTATGGCTATGGCGGCTATGGCCGCTATCCGTGAGAAGGCTCTCGCCATACCAGATGATATATCCGTTATTGGCTTTGATGACATCCCTCAGGCATCCTTTACATTCCCGCCTCTCACCACCATTGCGCAGCCTATCCAGGACATTGGTAGAATCGCCACCGACTTGCTCATCGAACGCATGTCTGCATCAGCTTCCTGCTCTAGTCGAAAGGTTATTCTTGATGTGAAATTGGTAGTTCGCGGCTCATGCGCACCGAGGAGGTATAGGGATGACTGATGTGGCTGTCATTAGGAAAGGAGGTAATGGAACGAAGCCCAATAGTGATGGATACAGATTGTTTGACAGATTGTGAGATTGCAAGTATTATCGGAACTTAAGTCTTGCAGCGAAATTGCACACGGTAGACTGTCTGCTGTGAGGCTCTACGGACAACGAAAGGTTGTCCAAGAAAACACATCAAGGAGGATCAAAGAAAATGAAAAAGTTACTCGCCACTCTGCTTGCTCTCATGCTCGTGGCATCGTTGCTGGCAGCTTGTGCCCAGCCCGCACAACCGACGCCTACGAAGCCACCGGCACCCACCGCAAAGCCCCCCGAACCAACCGCGCAACCCACCCAGGAGGTCAAGGCGCCCATTATCATTGGCGGCATCACGGATCTCACAGGCAACGGTTCGGTTCTGGGCACCGCTGTTGCCCGCGGTTGGGAACTCGCAGTCAATGACATCAATGCCAAAGGCGGGATTCTCGGCCGCCAGGTCAAGCTGATCGTTTACGACTGCAGAAGCGATCCACAGGAAGCCATTTCGCTCTTCAAGCGCCTGGCTGACGTGGACAAAGCAGCTATCGTTGTGGGCCCTCCCTTCTCTAACGTTGGCCTTGCGGTTGCGCCTGTAGCGGACGAGAAGGGCCTTGTCTTCTTCGGTCAGTTTGGCGACCCGCGATGTATGCTGGGCGAGAAGCTCGATTCCTTGCATCCCTACATGTTCCTCGTGCAGCCGTCCGCTATTCAGACCGGCATTATCGGGGGCGCCTACCCATTTGAAGTGCTGGGGCTGAAGAAGGCCGCGGTTCTCATCGCTGAGGATCATGCCTACTGCGTTACACAGGCCAATGCATTTCTGGATTATGCCAGCAAGGTCGGCATCGAGATCAAGACCATTCAGAAATGCAAGATCGCCGACACCGATCTGACGGTGCAGCTCACGGCCATCAAGAACAGCGGGGCAGAATTCCTGTTCAACGCTTGCAACACTCAGCTTCTCGTTGTGGCGACCAATCAGATGTACCAGATGGGCATGGATATCGTGCAGTGCGGAAGCCTCGACTTCAGCTATCCTTTCGCGACTCTCGTGTCTGATCCCAAGGCAGCGAGCCGCATCTACTTCCCGGTTAACCTGGATATGGAGGCTCCTCACCTTGCCGATGTGACAGCCGCCTATGTCGCGGCTTACAACGAGAAGCCGACGCCCAAGTCCTGGATCGCCTATGATACCATCCTGGTCACAAAGGCCGCCATCGAGAAGGCTGGCAGCGACGACCGTGCGGCTATTCGCGACGCTCTCGAGAATATTTCAGGCGTCAAATGCCTCATCACGGACAACTTCAGCATCGATCCCAAGACTCACATGCCTCTGGGACTTGGCATGTGCATCTACAACATCGAAAACGGTGGATACAAGAACTTGGGCTATTACGTTCCCGAGTATCTCAAGCATTAGAACTAAGATTCCTACCGTAAACCAAGAGCGGACTTGCCCCTGCATCGTGGTTTGGCAGGGGCAAGTCTCCTCTAGGTATGGACGGGAGTGGATCCTATGAACCTCAACTACTATCTGCAGTTGCTGATTGGCGGCGTCTCCAATGGCGCCATGTATGCCATTATTGCCGTGGGCTGGGCTCTGATATTCAGCATCTTGAAGTTTTCGAACTTTGCACATGGTGGTACCATGGTGTGCAGTGCCTATTTGGGGCTGCTCGCCACCAGGATTATAGGCGCCAACCTCTGGCTGACTCTGGCTGTTGCCGCCTTATGCGGTGGGATAATTAACATCATAGTAGAGCTCATCAGCTTTCATCGCCTGCGCAAGTCCTCGAAACAAGTTCTGCTGTTCTTTGTTTCTTCCATTACAATGGGCATGCTCCTGCAGAACCTGGTTGCGCTCAAGTTCAGCGGCCTTTTCTATTCCTATCCCAATTTTTTCAAACAGCGATTTGTTCAATTCGGAGGCGTTAGCCTAGATATATCCAACTTCATGATGCTCACAGTCGCAGCGGTCATGCTTGGCATCTTGATCTTGATCTTGCACAAGACCCGCTTCGGCATGGCCGTCCGTGCCCTATCCATGGATCCACGTACCACGAGCCTGATGGGCGTCAATGTGGACTTGATTGTTTTGGCAACCTTCTTTATCGCTGGCGCGCTTGCTGGAGTTTCTGGAGTGTTCGTTGGAATCCGAACCATCCTTTCGCCTCAGATTGGCAGCATGTACACTGTCAAAGGTTTCATGGTCTGTGTCATCGGTGGTCTTGGCAGCCTCAATGGCGCACTGTTTGCTGCGATCATCCTTGGTCTGGTCGAAACAGCCTTCTCAGTCATTCTCGGCACTAGCCTTGCGCCAGTTGGCACTTTCTTCTTCATGCTCATCTTCCTGTTTCTCCGTCCGCAGGGTCTTGCAGGTGTCTTTGCGATGGAAAAAGCCTAGTGGCCAGTAGGCCTTTGCCGAGAATGGATGATAGCCTCTGTGCACATGGCCAGCGTACGCCTGCTTGACCTAGACGAGCAAGCAGGCTCCCAGTGGCGGTTCATCGCTCATTTCACGGAGCCTTTGGATTTGTGAGAAATCTATGCAAACAGGAGCAATGGATATGGTAGGGAGGTGGTAGTGGTTGCAACATATATAAGTTACCTGTATTCCTTTCTTATCAACAATGTTCTCATCTTGATGATAGGAATGCTGGGCGTGTACGTACTCACCGGCCTTACGGGTATGTTCTCCATGGGGCAGGCTGCCTTCATGGCAGTTGGTGGCTATACTGCAGCTATGTTGTCCAAGTACTTCCACATGCCATTGCTTGTTACCATACCAGCGGCAGTACTGACGGGCGCGCTGTTCGGCTTCCTGATTGGCCTACCTGCCGTAAGGCTGCGCCGTGACTATGTTGCCATCGTCAGCTTAGGATTTAGCGAAGCGCTGGTGGCATTTCTGAACAACACCGCCAGCATCACTGGCGGAGCTCTGGGACTCACGGCAATCCCAAAGTACACCAATCAGGCTATGATCATTGCCACGTTTATACTAATGATCATCTTTATCTGGAACCTCAAAAACTCTCGCTTCGGCCGCGAGTGCATTGCGATCAAGGGTGATGAACTCGCCGCTGCCTCTATGGGCATCAATGTGGCACGGGTCAAATTGCTGATCTTTACCTTGGCAGGTGCCATCTCAGCGCTCGGTGGTTGTCTTTATGTCCATACCACGACCTACCTGGACTCCGCTGCATTCGGCTGGACTCAATCGTCCATGTGGATCGTCATGGTGTTTTTCGGCGGAGTGAACAGCCTGACAGGGTCAGTCTTTGCCGGAATCGTCCTCGGACTCATTCCTGAAATTCTGCGTTTTTCCGACCCACTGCGCATTGTGCTCTACTGCATCATTGTTCTTTTTATTGTCAACTTCCGCCCGCAGGGGCTTTTTGGCGAGGCGGAGCTCGATAGAAAAACCATAAAGCGGATTGTACTGACACTGATGAGGTTCCTCAAGAGGGTCTTTGCCCTGCCTCAAACACAGGGAGCAGAGCAAGGATAGCGGTGATGGAAATGTTGCTAGAAGTATATAATCTCTCCAAGAGTTTCGGTGGAGTAAGAGCAGTTAGAGACGTTTCGCTGTCGGTGGACAGCAACCAAATTATCAGCATTATCGGGCCTAACGGTGCGGGAAAGACCACCATCTTTAATTTGATCTCTGGCATCTACAAGCCCGACGCGGGCAAGATTCTCTTTATGGGAAAAGATATCGTTGGCAAAGCGCAGCACGAAATTGCCAGCATGGGTGTTTCACGCACCTTTCAGAATATCCGGCTGTTCAGGGGACTTAGCGTGCTGGAAAACGTAATGACTGCGCTTGACGCGCACAGCAACTACTCGCTGCTCAGTGCTATGCTGGCATTGCCACACAAACGCCACACCGACAGGGCGAACATGCTTCGTGCACTCGAAGCGCTTCAGATCGTAGGTCTGACCAAGTACAAAAACGAGCACCCTCACGACCTCCCTTATGGATTGCAACGTCGTGTCGAGCTTGCGCGTGCCATCGTGAGCCAGCCCAAGTTATTGATGTTAGACGAGCCTGCAGCAGGACTTAACCCTAGCGAATTAGTAGCCTTCATTGGCTTGATTGCGGAACTTAGAGAGCTATTCCATTTCGGAATTCTGATTATCGAGCACCGCATGCAGGTAGTGAATGAACTGTCTGAGCACATTTACGTACTCAATTTCGGACATCTGCTAACACATGGGAAACCCCAAACCGTGTGCAACGATCCGGAGGTTATCAAGGCGTATATCGGAGAGGACAGCAAGAGTGTTAGAGATCAGAAACCTCTGCGTGAATTATGATCACGTAGTTGCGCTCGAAGATGTAACTTTATTCGTCGCAAAAGGCTCGGTCGTTTCCATCATTGGTTCAAACGGCGCCGGCAAGAGCACCTTGCTCAACACCATATCAGGTGTTGTAAAGCGACGAAGTGGTGAGATTCTGCTGCACAACAAGCCGTTGCCAACCTCGCCACACGAGGTTGTGAAAGCAGGTATTGTTCAAGTTCCCGAAGGACGTCGCGTTTTCGTCAATCTAACGGTCGCTGAGAACCTGCTTATGGGCGCATGGCGCATCAGAGCCTCCACTGCGAAAAAGAAGATGCTCGAAATGTATGAGCTATTTCCGGTCCTTGGTGAGCGGCGCTCCCAGTTGGCTGGAACGCTATCAGGCGGAGAACAGCAGATGTTAGCCATTGCGCGTGGTTTGATGGCTGAGCCCCAGATCCTGTTGCTGGATGAACCAAGCCTCGGGCTTGCGCCACGGCTCGTGGATCAGGTTTTTGGCATCATCACTGACATTGCTCGATCAGGCATCACGGTCTTGCTGGTGGAGCAGAATGCACGCAAAGCCATGATGATCTCCGACTACACCTACGTACTGGAAAATGGTCGAATCCGAAAACACGCCAAGTCATCCGATCTCTTTAATGACGAAGAAGTCAAGCGTGCCTATCTTGGAGGATAATACATCATGAGCATGACGACGGAACAAAGAAAGATCAGAGTCGGGGTTATTGGAACAGGTGCTATCGCGCAGATTGCCCATTTCCCGGTTCTGGCATCTATGCCGGACGTGGAAATCGCCGCAGTCTACAGCAGAACGTACCAGAATGCTGAGCGCGCTGCAGCGCGTTTTGGCGCAAAAAAGGCATGCAAAACGTTTGACGAGTTTCTGGATACCGAACTCGATTGTGCAATCCTATTGACGCCCAAGACGGTGCGCAGGGAATACCTCCTCCCCTTACTCGAGCACAAGCTGGACGTCCTCTGCGAAAAGCCGCTAGCCATGACCCTGGATGAGTGCGCCTTATTGACAGATGCCGCGGTCAAGTCTGGGCGGATATTGATGGTTGCATTCAACCGACGTTTTGCACCCTGCAATACCCGCGCTTTAGCCGCTTTCGGCAATAGACGCCCTCATCTGGTGATTGCCAACAAGAGTCGCGAATTCAAAGAGTTCCGTGGAACTTTAGAAAATGCTATTCACATGGTCGATTTGCTACGCCATATTTTGGGTGAATGCGAAAGTGTTGAGGCGCGCGCGTTGTTTGCTGATCCATTCTACGAGGATGCCTGTACGGCATTGCTTGGATTTAAGGATGGTGGAATTGGGCTATTGGTGGCCTCACGTGAAGCCGGACAATGGCGCGAACATGTCGAGATGTACGGTGGAGGCATTACTGCCATCAGTGATAATCTTGACAGTTACAGGGTGATCTATCCGGACCGGGAGGAAGGGCAGACTATGACGCCACTGAATAAGGGTTGGTGCACCGTGGTGCACCGGCTAGGCTTCGAAGACTGCATCAAACACTTTTTCCACTGCGTCAAGACGCGCGAGAAACCGCTTACTAACGCTGAAGACGCATATAGGACTCATGAGCTGATGGATAAAATATTACGGGCAGCAGGATTGCCCGATCTCTCAAGAGACTGGGGGAGTTCCAAGTGATGAAGATATGTGGACATACGATGGGCACACCAGAATACAGCCTTGATGAGGCAATCGCATTTTTCGCCCAGATTGGACTGGACGGCATTGAAGTAATTGTACAGACTGATGGTTACCGATGTGCTATCCCTCTTGCTGCAACGGACACTGAAGTGCTTTCTGTTAAGGAAAAAGTCCAACAATCAGGCCTATTGGTTGCAGGGCTCACGCCCTATCTCAATCTATATAATTCACTCGATGAAGAAATACGCCAAAAGGAGTGCGCTGGCCTGAGACGAATCATTGACATGGCTGCCTTACTCGACTGCCACCACATTCGGGTCTACGGAGGCAAGTTCTTGGATGGGGAAACCGACCCGGGAAAAAAGAAACTGCAAGCGCTCGTGAAATCAATGCGCGAATGTGGCGACTATGCAGCAGAACGCAATGTGAAGCTTTGTCTGGAAACACACTTTGGCACTATGACCACTACTGCGGCAAGGACGGCAGAGATTTTGAGGGAGATTAACCACCCCAATGTAGGTGTGCTCTATGACCAAGCGAATCTGGCCTTTTTCCCAGCCGAGGAATACGAGGAAGCGATTGAGTTACTAAAGGACAAGATATTCTTTGTTCATTGCAAAGATCTTGTCTACCGCAGCGGACGTCCTCAAAAACCCAAATTCTCAAACGTTACCTTCGTTCCTGAATCAGAACGTACAGTGCACTCGCGCATTCCAGGCGAGGGAATCCTTGACTGGCCAGCCATTCTGAAGAGATTGAAAGAGATCGGCTATGATGGCTGGATCTCATTGGAATACGAGCGCAGATGGCAGCAAATTGACTTACCACCCGCTGCCGAGGGAATGGTGCGTGCCGCGGAGTACATTCGCAATATCATCAAGACCTTATAAGGGCACTGCATGTGGACAAAAAGGTTTTTTATGCGGGAATAAAACTCGAGCATCCCATAATTGCCGCCTCGGCGGGCACAACCCGCGGTGTCGAACAAGCAGTAAAGTGCGAGGACAACGGCTATAGCGCTGTTGTGCTCAAATCAGTGCAAGAAGAAGCACTGATGCGTTACAACCCTTTTCCCCGCTTTGCAGTACTGCGCAGCGGTATCAAGGGCTATGAATCAACCACCTTTTATAGTTACGAACAGGCCTATCAAGGGGATCTGGAAGATTACGCCGAAACAGTGCAACGCACCAAACAACGAGTCTCCATCCCAGTTATTGCCAGCATCAACTGTATTAACCCAGAAAGTTGGGCAGAGTACGCATTGGTTTGCGAACAAGCAGGAGCAGATGCCATTGAAATAGTGCCAAGCTGCCCGACAGGCCTTCTGATCCGTGATCCTTCCAACGACATTCATTCCATTACACTAGCGGCCTTGCAGGCATGTAAACAGAAAGTCAAGATCCCAATAGTGCCCAAAATGTCGGGGCAGCTTTCGAACCCGCTGTACACCGCCTATTGCCTGGATCAGGCCGGCGCCGATGGACTGACGATAATGAATCGTTCCACTGGCATCGAAATCGACATCGATGCTCAGAAGCCGATCCTGTTCGGCGGCCTCGCGGGGCACGGCGGCAGTTGGGCAATCTACACCATATTACGCTGGGTGATCGTCATTTACCCGCGAGTGCAAGCCCCCATCAGCGCAACTGGAGGGGTGATGACAGGCGGTGACGTAATCAAATGCCTGCTCGCCGGTGCGAACACTGTCCAGATTGCCACGGTCGTCTACCTCAAAGGCTACGCCTGGGTGCAAAAGATGCTGGCAGAAATTAATGCATACATGGAATGCAAAGGTATTGAATCGCTTGCTGATATCATCGGTGTTGCAAGCAAGAATATGCTGAGTATGGAGCAGTACGACCGCGAGACACGTTACTTTGCATACTGCGAGCGTGATATATGCGTTGCCTGTGGACAATGTGAGAATGTGTGCATTTATGATGCTATCACACTCATGGATAAAAAACCCGTTATCGGCCGCGAAAAATGCGATGGGTGCGGGCTTTGCGCGAGTGTTTGCCGTGTAGGTGCGATAAAATTACAGAGGAGGTAGGCAAATGGCGAGCAGAACAAAGAAAGAAGTACAAGAGAGAGGTGGGATCTTCAACATCCATGAAGGCTACAACTGGGCAAAATCGACAGGGCTCGAGGTTCATTTGGTCTTAACGCCACGTCTTGGTTCTCGCAATGTAGGCATTACCAGTGGCGTGCATCTACCGGGCATGGAATTTGAGCCACATGTTCATCCACTCTCGGAAGAGCTAGTTTTCTGCTTTGAAGGGGAAGGAGAATTTTTCCTCTACGATAAGTGGATTCCTGTAAAAGCGGGGGACGTTCTTTACGCGCCTCCGGGTGTTCTTCATGGCACTAGAAAACCTGCCGGGAGTACAGGACGATTCGTCACCGTTGGAGTCGCAACTCCACCACAACTCGACCTGTACAACCGAATTGGCTATGATGTGCTTGCGGAGGACGATTGATGTGCCGGGTACTGCGCTATGGCATGGTTGGTGGCGGTCAGGGCGCGTTCATTGGCGAAGCACATAGGAAAGCGATCAACATAGATGGTAAAGCCACGCTGGTAGCGGGATGTTTTTCTCGTTCCTATGAGAACACACTGGCTACCGGTGCTGCGCTTGGCATAGATCCCAAACGCCTATACAGGAACTTTGAGGAAATGGCGAAGGCCGAGGCAGCGCGCGACGATGGAATTGACTTCGTGGTTGTCGTAACCCCGAATAACACCCACCACCCTATATGCAAGGCATTCTTGGAGGCAGGCATCCATGTAGCCTGTGACAAACCCCTGACCATCAACACTGATCAGGCCTATGAACTTGAGAAACTGGCAAAAGAAAAAGATCTGTTTTTCATGGTTACTTATACATACATGGGATATGTGACAGCAAAACACGTCAGAGAGGTGATCAGAGCAGGCGAAATCGGCAAAATTCGCACTGTCGTTGCTGAGTATCCACAGGGATGGTTAGCTCGTGAAGGGGATTGGGGTGGCAAACAAGGGTCCTGGCGCTGTGATCCGGCTCAATCCGGCCAATCCAATTGTCTTGCCGATTTAGGTACGCACATAGAAAATGCCGTGGCGACCATGACCGGCCTCAAAGTGAAACGCGTTCTCGCCAAAATGGACATTATGGTTCCTGGCCGCGTTTTGGACGATAACGATTTCGTGCTGGTTGAGTATGAAGGCGGTGCTACTGGCATGTATTGGACTTCTCAGATAGCCATAGGACATGACAATGGCTTACGCGTACGCATCTATGGAGACCAGGGTGCTATCTTTTGGTCTCAGGAAGATCCAGAAAAGGTCATTATTGCCAAGCAGGACGGAGCACCCTTTACTGAGCATCACAAGGGCTATTGTTCCATTGCTCCAGAGGCTGCTAAATACGGTAGGCTTCCTAAGGGCCACCCTGAGGGTTGGCTGGAGGCAATGGCGAATCTGTATCGCAGTTTCATTGAATGCATTCATGCCAAGCAAACCGGCAGCTTCAACAGCGATATGATTGATTTCCCCACCGTGAGCGATGGGGTTCAAGGCATCAAGTTCATTGAGGCCTGCCTCAAAAGTTCGGCAAACGGGAATATTTGGGTAAACCTGTAACTAGCCATCGGAACATGTATAACACCATGCCCATCAGCAAGTGCTAAGGAGGCTTTCAGAATGACAAGACCCATTACTCTCTTCACAGGGCAGTGGACAGACCTCCCTTTAGAAGAGATGTGCAGACTTGCCCAACAAATGGGATACGATGGATTAGAACTGGCAACTTGGGGACATTTTGACACCCACGAGGCCGCTACCGATCCCGCTTATATCAGGAGGATCAAGGATCTCCTGTCTAAGTATGATCTGGGGTGTTGGGCCATTAGTGCACACCTGGCTGGGCAATGCGTGGGGGATCTCTGGGATCCTCGACTCGATCGTTTTGCACCAGTAGAACTGGCTGGGAAGCCATTAGAGATTCGAGAATGGGCAATTGAAGAGATGAAGTATGCTGCCAGAGCAGCATATGCATTTGGGGTGCAGGTCGTTAACGGTTTTATGGGATCCCCCATTTGGAGGTATTGGTATTCTTTCCCACCCACTAGTGAAGAGATGATCGAAGCGGGCTTTCAACAAATCTGCGATCTATGGACGCCTATTTTTGACGAATTCGATAAGTATGGCGTCAAATTTGCACTGGAAGTTCACCCCACAGAAATAGCATTTGACTACTACTCTGCAGAGAGATTGCTGGCAATTTTCGACCATCGTGACACGCTAGGATTCAATTTTGATCCTTCTCACCTTGTCTGGCAGGGGGTGGATCCGGTGGTTTTTCTCCAGGCATTTGCAAACAAGATTTACCATGTCCATGTCAAAGATGTCTATGTTAACCTTGATGGCAGGAGCGGAATCCTTGGCTCACACCTCAAATTCGGTGATCCACGCAGGGGCTGGAACTTTGTATCTCTGGGGCACGGCGATGTCGATTTTGATAAAATCGTTCGTATGCTCAACTGGATAGGCTATCAAGGGCCGCTCTCCGTCGAATGGGAAGATTCCGGCATGGATCGTATCCTAGGAGCAACCGAAGCCTGCGAGTTCATGAAAAGGATGAATTTTGCTCCTTCTAAGATGGCATTCGATGAGTCAATCAAGCATGATTGAAGACGAATGGCGTCATTCTTCTTAGGATGCTGACCCGTCTTAAGAGGTAATTATTGCATGCTCTCGCGTAGCGAGTAAGCCAGAGTAGAAACCATTGTTGAGAGGTGATTATCCCAATAGTAGATGGTCATTGTCATCTACCGAATGGGATACACACCTAGTTCTCGTACTGCTTCGCTCATGGCGATAATATTACGAGGTGGAACATCAGGCTGAATGTTGTGTACTGCAGCAGCGATGTAGCCCCCTCCCTGTCCTAATTGATGGATGCGCCGTCCCACTTCCTCACGCACATTCTCAGGCGTCCCGTGGGGTAGCACATGCTGGCTGTCAATTCCACCCCAAAAAGACAAACGATCTCCATATTTTGCTTTGAGTCCAGCGACATCAGGAATCGCTGAAACTTGAACTGGATTCAATGCTTGCACACCAGCATCAATCAGGTCATCTACCAGGAGAGTGATGTTCCCACAGGAATGGAGAACGATGATTGCATCTGTGTACTGCCTAATCAGTGCGCAGAACTTCTTATGGTAGGGTTTGATCATCGCTCGGTAGGTCGCTGGGGACATGATTGGAGCAGACTGTGTAGCCAAGTCATCAACGAGGCGAATTGCTGCTAGATAGGGGCCAGTAATCTCTAGGAAGCGTTGCGTGATAACAGCGTTCAATTCAAACAGTTTGTCTAGCAATGCGTGTATAAAGTCTGGGTCTTGAACCAGATCCATCAACGCTTGAGTCATACCACGCAGCATAGATGCAGGCTCCCAGAACCCCTTGAATCCGCTGTCACCTACCAGTGCATATGGCGTATGTTCAAAGAGATCACGAACCTCTTCGGCTAATCCCTTGTATCGGCCGGGATCACCCGCATCAGGCCAAGGATACCTATCCAGATCCGAGATAGTTGCGTTAGCCAATGGATGGCTTGCCAGTTCCCAATAATAGCCCTTCGAGTAATTAACTTGACGCCATTTGATTCCAAATTCATCCACAAAGGTACCCGGCTCCGATGGCGGAGAGGTCCAATTTTTCGGAGGCCTAATCACGATAGGTCGCAGGTCGCTTCCCAAGCGACGCATCGTTTCCTCATCCAGCCTAGCAACTCGGAAGGCCTTGTACATAATCTGCGTGGGCGCCGAGATTCCTTCATACGCCTTTAGGTTTTCATAAGCCTCTATTGTCAAGCTAGTTGTACCACTACCACCGAGATCAAAAGGGACACGGTCCGGTTCCTCGTGATGTAAAGCAGCCATGACTCGTTCCCGTGAAGTCATTTGAGCCATAAACACACCTCCCTGAGATATGTGAACTCCTGCATTGCTATGGACTCTGGGCTCTGTCAGCCCAATGAGAATAGATATAAGATACGGACGTTTCGTGATCAAGCAAGCAATGTGCCGTATCCCGTGGTTTGCTTTTTTGATACCCAAGGAGGACAATCGCTGTATATCAACTTCTCCACGCACTCTCCAAGCGTGTGCATCATGATAAGGTGCACATGCTCGGAGCAGGCTGCGCTGAGCGAGTCCGCACGCAGCCAGATGTCAGCCAGCTTGGCTAGTTTTCCCCCCTCCTTGTTGGTAAAGCCAATGACTAACATCCCTTTTGCCTTCGCGACCTCCGCTGCCAGGAGCACATTGGGAGAGTTGCCACTAGTGGAGAAGCAAATCAAGATATCCCCACGTCGACCCAGACTCTCTACTTGGCGACTAAAAATTTGGTCATAACTATAGTCATTGGCTGTGGCAGTTATTGTGGAAATATTGTCTGCTAGGGAAATTGCGGTCAATGGGGGACGGTCGAAGTACATATGGCCTGTAAAGTCATTCACAAGGTGGGATGCATTTGCTGCGCTACCACCGTTGCCACAAAACAAGATCTTGCCCCCACTGGATAAACACTCTTTAACCAGCGCAACTGCTTTTATAAAAGCAGGAGTCTCTGCCAGGCAAGCGTTCAATGCCTCGACATTCTCCTTTATTCGTTGCTGCAAGATGGCTGTGATAACTGCAGTGTCTTCCATTTCATTTCGCATTGTTTTTCTCCTTCTATTTGCTCTTGATTTCCCTCGCTAATAGAGGACGAGTGATCCGCACCTCGATCCAAGTAGCAAGGGCTAGTATAATAGCAAACACAAGCAGTGCCAGTGGCATAAAACTGCTCAGTTTGCCAATGATAATTCCAGTTATGCAATAGTCCGTATCGGCAAACATTGCACCATTCAAACCTGAACCGTCTATCAGGGTGAATAAGAAGGCTTGTAGGGAAGTGTTTAGAAAACCATGAAGACTTGCCCCCAAGAAAGCGCCGCGGCGACCACCTGTGGCATTTCCAAATACACCCGCGGTGCTGCCCATGAAGAAACTATGGAACAACATGGGTACAATTACTAAGGGATACCTCATGATCAAACAGAACACGATCATGAAGGCCATTCCTACGGTGTAGCCAAAGAATCCAATCACCACGCTGTTCGGCCCATATGGGAATAAAGCCGGACAATCCAGTGCGGGAATAGCACCCGGTACAAATTTGTCTGAGATGCTGCGGAATGCTGACACCATCTCCCCAACGAACATACGCATTCCCAACAAAATGATCGTTATTCCTGCAGCAAAAGTAAACCCCTGCATAATTGACCAGACAACAGATTCGAATGGATTAAGGTACGTTCCATCACCTTGGCTCAACTCAAAGATCACGGTAAGCGTGCAAATGACGATAATGGCTAGCCCCATTGACAAGAGTGGCTCGCGGAATAACTCGCGGAAAAGGCCCAAGTTTCCAAGGAACCCTATCTTTTCGGAATCTGTCTGTTCGGGATCGCTTCCAACCCACTTGCCGATCAGACCAGCCACGCAGTAGCCAGCAGTCGCTAAGTGACCCATGGCAAAGCCAGCGCCCTTGGTCGCTCTATGCATAAACGGCATCGAGAAGGCAGGCATAACGGTCATCAAGATGCCAGATATAAGCGAAGCATAGAGCAGAACTTGGATGTTAGGCAGTCCAGATTTCACCAGCATGGCAACGCATACAGCCGCAATGAACAGTATATTATGACCACTTAAGAAGATATAATGTAAAGGAGTAAAACGCGCCAAAATAACATGTACCAAAAACGCTCCGACTGTGGTGATAATCAGTTGAGCGCTAAACCTGGTAGCAGTCAAAGCGGTGATAGCCTCATTGACCGGCACGACAATCTGCAAACCAAAGGCACGGGCTACACCCTCGCCCATAGGGCTGAGCACTCCAGCGATCACAAATGCTCCACAATACATGACAGTAAATCCTAGAATAGCCTTGAGCACACCCGCGAACACCCGCTCAATGCTGGACTGCTGTTTCTTACCTTTACTAGCAAGTAACTCCTTGAATATAGGCATCAGTGCTTGTTCCATCTCTTTTTCGTCAAACACGTTCTTTACGACTACAAGCCGCTGTGCCCATTTCCTACACTTTGGCGCGAATTCAGCACTGGTAACGAAGATGTCAACCCCTGGCCGCTGAGCAGTTCCGATATCCGCTACTTCAACCTCAACAGCGGTATCTTTAACGCCATGGCGTTTGAGTACACGCTCGACATTCATACGCATTAAATGCCCACTACCCAAGCCCATACCACAAACAGTGACAATTTTGATCAATTATTTCAAACACCTCCTTTTTAAATTTACATCTCATTGAGATGAGAAGCGCAAGCAACGGCTTGATGCCACTATTGCGCTTGCGCAGCTAAGCCTGCAGCCCTGAGTAGCACGAGCGAGGAAAGTATTTCACCGAGCACCAAGTGCGACTAGAAGGGCAACACAGGATGTTGCGTCCTCCCAAAAGTCGTTATACGAGGTTGCTTCAACGCTCAATATTCCATTGTAACCTGCATTCTTGAGTGCCTGGATATAGGGTGTGTAATCATAGCCGTCGTCTTTCTTAGGGAAGAGGCGCTCGGTGCCTAGCGGATGATCAATATGTGCGTGGATAATCCAATCTTTGTAGGCGATGATATCATCGAGGCTTTCGCCTACCTTCTGCATGTGGCGCAGATCGCACATAACCCAGCAATTCGGCTTTTGGAGGCACTTAGCAAATTCGACGGCTTCGCCTATGGTCTGTAGGTAATTCGAATTAGCCGGTCCAAGAGGTTCCACGGCGAGCATTATCCCATAAGGTGCGATCCTATCGCAGATACCAGCAACAAATTCCGCGATCTTAGCTTTCACGCCTTTAACATCGGCACAATCTTCAGGAATACTACGACACTTGCCTGCTCCGAAAGGCCAAAGGCATGCTCCCAGTTGAGCAGTTCTGTCCGCGGCAGCCTCAGCGTGATCCCACCATCTCTGCATATCAAAATCTTCCCGGTGGATCCGTTCTGTAAGTGGCATAAAACCTGAGAATGCCTCAAAGCCAAGTCTAGAATCGAGGGCCATGCTCTTTAGTTCAGCAAATTGTGAGGGCGTCATGCTGACTATTTCCATGATATCAAGTTCAGCGCTATCGAATCCTGCCCTTTCAATCAAGGGGATATGCCGCGCAAAACCAAAGCAGCCTAGTTTCATATCCTTTGTGTTCCTTTCGTTTTTAATTTATAATGATATCATATATCCCTCAGGAGGTCAACCATGCGAAAAATGCGCGGGGTCGTCGTCGCTATGACGACCCCTTTTACCACCGATGGAGAGGTAGATTTTGAGGCATTGTATAGTGAAATAGAGTTCCTGCTCAAGGCCAGAGTGCACGCTTTGTATCCCTGTGGCACAACCGGGGAAATGCTCTTTATGACTAGCGAGCAACGTGAGGCAGTAGCCAAGGCCGTAGTAGATAAAGTGGCAGGACGGGTACCAGTTTACATACATGTCGGTGCTGCTAGGATTGAAGACACTATACGGCTCGCCACACACGCCCATAGGATCGGTGCCGATGGTGTGGGGGTTGTCACACCTCTGTTCTTCCAATTGAATGACCGAGAGTTAGAAAATTTTTATTTAACTGTGTCGCGTAGTCTGCCGCAGGATTTCCCAATCTATATGTACAATATTCCGCAATGCTCAGCCAATGATCTCAAGCCCGAAGTTTGTGCGCGTGTCGTGGCAAAATGCAAAAACGTTATTGGCATCAAGTACAGTTATTGCGACATGCACCGTACTCTTGATTACCTTCAGTTACGTATGCTGCGGGATGATTTCTCTGTGCTGGTCGGCTTCGATAGGCTACTACTGCCCGCGTTGTTGATCGGTTGCGATGGCACTGTGTCTGGGGCAGCGAGCGTATTCCCCGAACCTTTTGTCGAGGCTTACGAGAAGTATATGGCTGGCGATATGATTGGAGCGGAAGTTGCCATGTGGCGTGCCAATGATATCGTGAAGAAACTAAAGGCAGGTACCAGCCTCGGAACCTTTAAGGAAGCACAACGCTTGCGCGGTTTTGGTGGAGGATATGTACGTGCTCCCCTCATGGAGATAACCGAGCAAGAAAAAGAATCACTGAAGCAGGAATTAGAAATGTATTTATACATGTATAGAACAGGGGACACGCCATTTGGAGCAGACGCACCGTCGTCAAATTTACATAACCAAAGCAAGTAGGAGACAGGCATGAACACTAGAGAAACCATTGAGAAACACAAACTGATCGTTATCTGCAGAAAGATCTACGGTGACGACCTTAAGAAACTTGTCGCGGCGTTGTTCAAAGGTGGAATTAGGCTAATTGAGGTCACCATTGATCAACAAGATCCAGACTGCATTACTAAAACGTGTGAAGCCATTCACATGCTGAGCGAACTGTACGGCGATGCGCTGCTCGTGGGCGCTGGCACCGTGCTAAATGAAGTGCAGGTTGATACCACCTTCAAAGCTGGTGCGAGGTACATTGTCTCGCCTGATTACAACCCCGCTGTGGTGAGACACACAAAAGAGTTAGGACTCGTATCCATACCAGGAGCCATGACCCCTACTGAGATCCTCGCAGCACATAATGGCGGGGCAGATTTCGTCAAGTTGTTTCCGGCGACAGTACTGGGATTCAAATATATCAAGGACATTCTGGCCCCCATAACTCATGTCAAACTAATTGCCACAGGGGGTGTAAACGAGGAGAACTTTGGTCAGTACCTTGATTTAGGGTTTGTAGGCGCTGGAGTCAGTGGTCGCCTTACCGATAAGAAATTGCTTGAGAACGGTGATTTTGATGAATTGACACGCCGTGCGGAGGTATTTTGTCAGATTGCCAAGGGGGAGGGACAGTGACTAAAAAACGTTTCGTGGGCTTGGGAGAGATATTGGTCCGGTTATCAACCGAGGGGTATCTGAGATTTGCACAAGCGGACAGGTTCATAGTGAACTATACTGGAGCGGAGGCCAACATAGCCATTACCCTAAGTTATATGGGCATGGACGCGTGCATGGTGACCAAGTTACCTGATAATGACATCGGAAAATGCGCGTTGCGTAAACTAGCCATGTTTGGAGTGGACACCTCGCATATCACTTTCGGTGGTGAACGCATCGGTCTGTACTATCTTGAACGAGGTGTATCGCAACGCCCATCACGCGTTATTTATGACCGCAAGCATTCGGCATTCTCAGAGGCATCTGTTGACGAGTTTAATTGGGATGAAATACTAAATGGCGCTGATTGGTTCCATTTCACTGGCATTACACCCGCACTATCGGAAAACTGTGCCAAGATCTGCGAGAAAGCGTGCATCACAGCCAAACAACAAGGAGTTAAAGTAAGTTGCGACCTGAACTACCGTAAGAGCCTTTGGACACCGGAAGAAGCACAAGAAACAATGCGCCCGCTTATGCAGTATGTTGATATCCTCTTCGCAAATGAGGAGAGCAGCGAAAAAGCACTCGGCATCAAGATGGATAAAAGCAGCATTGTGGGGGTCAAACCCGATACGGAAGCGTACGCGATGCTCGCACATAACCTCAGCGGTACCTTTGGATTCGAAAAAGTCGCTATTCCTCTCCGCGAGCCTATATCCGCTTCAGTCAACAATTGGTCTGGGTTGCTATATTCGAACGGCGAAATTTCTATTGCAAAAAAGTACACCATCCAGATCGTTGATCGCATTGGAGCCGGTGATTCTTTTGCAGCAGGCTTGATCTATGGACTGCTACATGGTATGGACGACCACACTGCTCTGGAATTCGCGACGGCAGCCTCCTGTCTAAAGCATTCGATTGAATTCGATTTTAACCTTTCAACGCCAGATGAGGTCAAAGCCATCATGACGGGCGACGCTTCAGGATGGGTCCTCCGCTAAGCCATTATAGTTACGGGTAAGATGTGGCTCTACCTGATACGCGCAATATGCTGAGCACCAGGTTGAGCCCATCCAAACACATCCTCATCGAAATGATTATAGCGGCTTGCACTGTGCAAGCCGCTCCCTCGCTTATCTCAACATACATCTTCTTGATCAGCGGATAAGTAGTGGAATTCACAATCCCCAGTGAGTGTCCCCCTTTGTCTAATTGATTGCTGCACAAAGCATATGGGCATAGCGCGTGAAGCAGCTTTCTGGCAAATGTCTTTGTGGAGATATGGAAGAAATAAAAACTGTGCGCGCATCAAACGCTGTATAATACCCAATGAAAAGAGAGAAACATGACCAAACAAAGGATAGAGTGGGCTTTTGTCACGATGGGCTTGAATATCGCGGCTGCCCAAGGACTGCTCATCCGCCTGTTGCTGGTGAGCTTTTCGGGCAATGAGCTATCCATTGGGCTGATCCTAGCCAACTGGATGCTGGCCGAGGCGTTTGGTAGCCATGTCGCTGGCCGCCTGTCACCAAAGCTCAGAGATGCGTTTCAGTCGTTTATCCTCCTGCAGATGTTGTTTGCCGTCCTGCTTTTCCTGGTCATCTGTGCGGGCTACCTGGTACGCCGGTTAGCAGCAGTAGCTCCGGGAGAAGCCTTAGGTTTCGCCGCCATATTTTGGACCTCCTTATTGCTGCTCGCTCCGCTCAGTGCTGTGCACGGTGCCATGTTCAGTGTGGGTTGTGCTGCCTGCGCGGGGAGCAAGCCGCAGGACCATGCCTTGGTAGGACGACTCTATATTCATGAGGCTGCTGGAGCGATGGGTGGCGGTGTCATTCTGGCCTTCCTCCTTGTCCCCCGCTTCAATCCCACCCAAATTGCATTGTTGCTTTCGTCGCTTGGTTTGGCAACGGTGCTGTGGCTCCTGTATGATGCTCCTCATTTGTCCCAGCGCCGGCTTTGGTTAGCAGCCACAGGTTTGGCAACTATGCTGTGCCTCGTCCTTTCTCTGTCTCCACTGGCTCCTGCACTGCACTATTCCCTGGTGCAACTGCGCTGGGGCGGTACCTATCACATCGTGTATGATCGAGACTCGCCCTATGGCAACGTCGCCGTAACCCAGCTACTTGGACAGTACACCTTTCTCTCCAATGGCACCCCCCTCTTGACTACTCCTTTCCCAGACATCATCACAGTAGAAGAGACCGTTCACCTGTCCTTGCTTTTTCATCCTTATCCCCGCCGTGTACTGGTCATTGGCGGGGGACTAGGCGGGGTGTTGTTCGAAATCTTCAAGTATAATATAGAGTACGTGGACTATGCGGAGCTAGACCCCTTAGTGATCGAAGCAGTGCGTGCCTTTCCCACCGACTTGACCAGGCAAGAGTTGCAGGACGCAAGGCTGCGCGTCCATAAAATGGATGGACGGTTGCTCCTGAACCAATTGGGACGCCAAAGCAAGGCTTTCGTGCATGGATATGACATCGTGCTGGTGAACCTGCCCTATCCCTCGACCTTGGAGTTGAATCGCTTCTATACCGAAGAATTCTTCCAATTGGTGCAGTGGGTGCTGGATAAAAGCGGTCTAGCGATCTTCACCCTTCCGGGCTCCCTCACTTATGTAGGATCGGCGATGCGCGATCTGAACCTCATGGTACGCAATGGGCTGCAAAAAGTGTTCCCGGACGTACGTCCCATTCCGGGCGATACTGTTCTGTGGTTAGCATCCCCTTCTTTGCCTTTGGCATCGCAGACGCCAAAGGCACTGATGGCTACCTGGCACACACGAGCACTGCCCACTCGCTTTATCACGGAGGAGCATTTGCGAGTGCGTTTCGACCCTCAGCGCCTGGCCTGGTTCCAGCAGGCATTGCAAGTGGACGGGGCGATCAGCCCCAACCACGACCTCCACCCGACAGGCGTGCTCTACGGCCTAGCCTATTGGAGCGAGATATTTGCCCCCACTACGTACCGCCTGCTGAGCACTATCCGCCAGATTCGCCTCGGGCATTGGTGCTTGTTACTTGCGCTGCTTTTCGCTCTTATCACGCTGGCACAGAGGCTCCATTCTAGGTGGAAAGGATTCACAATCTCTGTGGTCGTAGCCACCACTGGGTTCACCGGCATGGTCTGCGATTTGATGATCGTTTTCGTCTTCCAGGCGCTGTACGGGTACGTGTACCAGTACGTTGGACTGATCGTGGCTGCCTTCATGGCGGGATTAGCCCTTGGGGGATGGATGACAACCGCAAAAGGCGCTTTTGCGGATGGCAAAAGGCGACAGGCGCTTATCCGTTCCGAATTCGCTCTAATCGCTTACTGGTGCACCCTTCCCTTGCTGCTGAAATGGCTTTCCTCTTCTATCACTACTGGGGCTGTGCCCCCTGCGCTTTTGCTGCTGAACGGACTGGGGGGATGCCTGGTAGGGCTGCAATTCCCGCTGTCCAGCCAACTGCACCTGTCCATACGAGGCGAACCTGGTTACACTGCCGGCGTCCTCTATGCGGCAGACCTGATTGGTGCCTTCTTGGGCGCGGTGGCGGTAGGCATTGCACTGCTCCCGGTCCTGGGGGCGACCGAGACCTGCCTTTTCGTCGTCATGCTGAAGGCATGTAGCCTGGCTTTGCTGTCAATGAATACTTAGAACTGCTCAATCCCTGTCTCTATCACGCCCTCACCGAGAGAATGAGCTATACCTGCTAGGCCATTCCGATGCTCAAAGGATACCAGCAAAGGATCAGCCTTGCAGTGAAGTGACAATAGCAGCTAGGCCTCCCACACGCCCGCTATAGGGTAGCCGCAGGAGCGACACTTGCCATCCACGAGGTTGTTCTCCAGCACCGAAAAGTGCAGGCGGAGGAGGAGCAGTTCACCACACTTGGGGCAGAAGGTGCTGTTGCGCTTGTGGCCAGGGGCATTGCCCAGGTAAACGTACTGCAGACCAACCTGGTCCGCAATCGCCACCGCTTTTTCCAGCGTCTCAATAGGCGTGGCAGGCAAATGCTGCATCTTGTAGGCGGGGAAGAAGCGCGTAAAATGCAGCGGCACCTCCCTCCCCAAATTCTCCGCAATCCACTGACACATCCTGCGGATATCATCGGGGTTATCGTTCAGGGTTGGGATAACCAGATTCACGATCTCCAGATGGACTCCCGAGCGGGCAATCTGCTTCAAAGTGAATAGCACGGGTTCAAGGTCAAGGGTACAAACCTGCTGATAGAACTCGGAAGTGAACGCCTTGAGGTCAACGGTAATGGCATCCAGCCGTTCGAGCAACTGCTGCAGCGGTGCTGCCAGCATGGTGCCATTGGTATGGCAGATGACGCGCAGGCCTTGGTCCCTAGCAATGGTAGCGATGTCATAGGCATACTCGTAAAAGACCGTTGGCTCATTGTAGGTGAAAGAAATGGCAGCACAACCCAGAGACAGAGCTCGCTCCACTGCTTCAGCAGGAGTAGTGCGGTAATTGAGTGTCTCCCAAAGAGTGTGCTGCGACATCTCCCAATTCTGGCAAAACTTGCAACGGCTATTGCACGCGGCAGTGCCCACACCCAAGATGCTGCTTCCCGGCAACATGTGAAAGACGGGTTCTTTCTCAATCGGGTCCAATTGCAATGCGCATGGCAGGCCATAGACCAGGGAATAGTACGTTCCGTTGACATTCTTCTTGTTGCGACAAAAGCCAAGCTGCCCTTCGGAGACAATGCACTCACGGAAACAGATCTGGCAATGCACCCGACCATCTTCCCGACGCTGATAATGCATCGCCTCGCGCAATCCTATGGAAGTGGGAGTGCGCGCGATGGGCTCCTGAGTTGGGGCTGGCAACGCAAGGGCGCATGCGCTCGCTGCCGGCAAGCCTAGCACCGTCGCCAATGCCGCCGCACACCCCTTTGCCAGAAACTCACGCCGTGTCAATTTGGAAAATCCACTATCCCTGTCCATCAGCACTCAACCCACTCACGGCAAGCCAACCGCCCTCCCCCTCTAAAAGTATATCGCATTTAGGACAATCACAAAAATGTCCCAGGTGGTTGCAGGTATTGTCGCTCGAGTTTGAGAAGATGATAAGCAGATAGCCCTATGGCAAAATAAAAGAAACGCGAGCCCTACATTCGCCAAACTTCGATAGAGGCCGCGCTGCACACCTGCTGCTAGCCACCTGCGAAAACTTGTTTATGGCATCCATGAGCTCCATCATCCCTGGGGCGCTTTTGGAGAAGCAAGCACACACTCCGTTCGTTTAGAGCAATTTCTAACCACGGACGATGTGAGCAAGTGATGTAGCTTTGTCGACTAGATTTTCTCTGCTACAATTGTTAGGAAACCGTCCTCCCTACTACGATGGCCTGCTTTTCTGTTGAGATGATTGGAGAGCATGATGCCTTATTTCACTCGTATGGAACAGGTAAAGATGAATCTGTCACGGCGTTGGTTCTTGCATCGGCTGGCACTGACTGGGATGATCACCCTACTGGGCAGCGAGCTGCCGAGCGCCTGCAAGCGGAAGGAGACGCCAGCACCTGTGGAACCGCCACGACCAACTGAAACCCCGATGCATGCCACTGCTGCGGTTACCCCGTCCACACAGGCTAAGGAGATTTCTCTACCACCGCCGCGCACCAAAGGGCCGCTGTCTTTGGAAGAGGCTCTGCTCAGGCGGCGGTCCGTGCGCATGTACAGGCACAGCCCGTTGAACTGGCAAGATATTGCCCAACTCTTCTGGGCAGCGCAGGGGGTGACCCGTTCGTGGGGTGGGCGTACGGCTCCCTCTGCTGGCGCACTATATCCCCTGGAGCTCTATGCAGCCAAAGCCGATGGCGTATATCACTACCTACCTCATGGTCACAGCGTGGAGGTGACGATTCAAGAGGATATCCGCCGCGCATTATGGGCTGCCGGCCTGTACCAGGAAGCGCTGGCTCAAGCATCGGTCATCTTCATTATCACCGCTGTTTACAGGCGGACGCAGATCAAGTACGGAGACCGCGCGGAACGATACGTCGAGTTAGAAGCTGGGCATGCCGCACAGAACTTGCTCTTGCAGGCAGTCGCCCTGGATTTGGGCGCGGTGGTCATCGGAGCATTTTACGATGAAGCAGTGGCTTCCGCGCTGCACCTGCCTGCTGCAGAAAAGCCACTCTACCTGATTCCTGTTGGCGTCCCGGCGGAGTGAGCGCCCACAAAAGGCATGACGGAGTCAGTGGCTGGAACCTTTTCCTCCATGCCCACGTCTCTAGATTGACCAGACAGCGTGAGTCAAATTCGGTATCTAAGGAGACCAGAGCATGAAATATATTGCAGAGATTCGCGCCGCTCAACATGATCCGCATACATTGGAAATGCTCTACCAAAAGGCGCGGCGTCAAAATGAGTCCACAGAATTTGCAGGCGATATATTCGCGTGCTACCAGGAATCTCCTGACAATATCCTGTATGCTGCCTGGTATCACCGCTTGCAGGCAGAATCCTTTGCCTTGCCAGCAGTCCATGCAGACACCCATTGGAAACTGGCTGTCCCTCTAGGCATTGTGGCTGGGTTGATCCTCTGGCTGCTCAGTGACCCTCGTTTGGTTTTTCCCGATCGCACTCCCTTCCTCGCCATCGCTTGGGCACCCATTGAGGCTTGCTTTGTCATTTTGTTCTTGACCCTGGCGGCGGGGAAATCGCTCGCACGAGTATGGCCCATTTTGCTGGGGGTGTTGGGCTTTTTGCTTTATGCAAGCGTTTTTGCCTGGTTGCCCCATCGCGAACAATACAAAATCATCGCGATGTTGCACTTGCCACTGCTGGCCTGGATCGGAGTAGGCTTGCACATTCTAGGGCTACGATCTAAGCATGCGGATCGTTTTGCGTTCCTGGCCAAAGCAATGGAAGCGTTCATCACCATGGGGGTTTTTGCTGCGGCAGGGGGTGTCTTCGTTATCATCACCTACGGTTTATTTGAGGCATTGGGCCTGCGCTTGTCCGATGCGGTCATGCGTCTGTTGGCAGTAGGTGGCGGAGGAGCGATACCGGTGATGGCCGTGGCCAGCGTATATAACCCTCAGCTAGGCCCCACAGCGCAGCGATTCGAGCAAGGGCTGAGCAAGTTGATTTCCACACTGATGCGCTTGCTCTTGCCCTTGACCTTGCTCGTGCTGGTCATTTATCTGTGCGTCATTCCCTTCAACTTCATGGCCCCGTTTCGCAGCCGGGATATCTTGATCGTGTACAATGCTATGCTTTTTGCTATCCTGGGTCTATTGATTGGGGCGACACCTGTGCATGAAAGCGCCCTGACCCCTGAACACGAGAGAGCGCTGCGGACTGGCATTCTAGCTCTGGCTATCTTGGCCGTGCTGATCAGTGTCTATGCTTTGTCTGCTACTATCTATCGGACACTTCAGGGAGCAATCACCCCTAACCGCCTTACCGTGATTGGTTGGAACAGTATCAACATTGGCATCCTGGTCCAGCTCATCTACCGGCAACTCAAAAAAGGCAACGAACACTGGATTCATGCCATGCAATTCGCCATTGGAACAGGGGCAATAGCCTATATCGGTTGGACTATCTTCTTGATTTTGGCATTGCCCGTGCTCTTCCGGTAACAATGCAGAGCAAAGGAAATGCGCAGGGGATACTGCGCCGCTTCGCAGCATGAATATGACTGAGTCACAGCCGCTTTCGCCGCTTGTGCCTGTGCGGAGAGGGCGCTGGGCTATTTAGTTACTGCTGCTACAGCTAATGTGACACTGTCCTCGGGGCTTACCTTGATTTGTACATCCATCACGCGGCCATCTTCGGCAATGACAAAGTGGCTGCGGACAATGCCCATGTAGCTTTTGCCGTACATCTTCTTCTCACCCCATACGCCGTATGTTTCAGCGACCCGATGGTCAGGGTCGGACAGCAGGACAAAGGGCAGGTCATTCTTGCGGCGGAATTCTTGTAATACTTTCGTTGAATCGGGGCTTACCCCGATGACCACGGCGTTGGCGGCAGCTATCTTGGCGGATTCATCCCTGAATCCCTGGGCATGCGCCGTTCAGCCTGAGCTACCTGCTTTGGGGTAGAAGTACAGGATGACTTTCTTGCCACGGAAATCAGAAAGCCTGACTTTCTTCCCTTCATCGGAGAGGAGCTCGAAATCCGGTGCGAGTTCGCCAATACTTAGCATGGTGGAGCCTCCTTACGAGTTTTGTTCATAGCGGATTATATCGCTTTCTCGCTTTCTGTAGTAAACTATAAGAACAAAATCAGGAATTCTACAGAAAGGGGCCACATGGCAAAGGTAGTCGTCGTAGGCAGCTCGAATACAGACATGGTAGTGCGGGTGCCGCATATCCCAGCGCCTGGTGAAACGGTGCTTGGAGGCGAGTTCGTCATGGCGGCAGGGGGCAAGGGCGCCAACCAGGCGGTAGCTGCGGCACGCCTGGGTGCGCAGGTCACCCTGGTAGCGCGGGTAGGGCAGGACGTCTTCGGTGAGCGGGCATTGGCCGGCTTTCGCCAGGAAGGGATTGCTACTCAATATATCACCATTGATCCCGAGGCGGCTTCCGGCGTGGCGCTTATTTTCGTGGATGCAAATGGTGAGAACAGTATCGCTGTAGCATCCGGCGCTAATGCACACCTCACGCCACAAGATGTCCAGCAGGCAAAGGAGGCTATCGAGGCAGCAGACGTCCTGCTACTCCAATTGGAAACACCCCTGGAAACAGTGTGGCAAGCGGCAGAGATTGCCCAGCGTGCTGGTGTGCGTGTGGTATTAAATCCGGCGCCAGCATGTCCACTACCGGCTGATATACTGGCTTTGGTTGATGTACTCACTCCCAACGAGGGGGAAGCCAGTTTGCTGGCTGCAAGACAAATTACCCAAGCCACCACCCTCGCTGATGCCGAAGCTGCAGCGCGTTGTTTGATCGAGCAGGGCGTGAAAACAGTCATCATCACGTTGGGTGCGCGGGGAGCCTTAATTGTCACGCCTGACTTCCAACAGCTAGTGCCCGGCTTTGCGGTAGATGTGGTGGATACGACTGCTGCTGGTGATGCCTTCAATGGCGGATTGGCAGTAGCTCTGGCAGAGGGAAAAACACTCGCCGAAGCAGTGCGCTTTGCCAATGCCTGTGGTGCACTAGCAGCCACCAAACTGGGCGCGCAACCTTCGTTGCCCACCGCTGAGGAAGTAGCTCGTTTTCTGATGGAGAGACGTTAGATAATCCAACCTGCCGGTTTAGCCAGTGTCCCTAGTTGTTCACTCCAATACTTCGGACGCCCTTATTCCATACGTTCCCTTGCGCGGATCACTCTCGCTTGGCCTTGGCTGACCAAAACCTCTGCTGGCCTTGGCCGAGCATTGTAGTTCGAACTCATGGAAAAGCCATACGCGCCAGCGTTCAAGATGGCCAGTATGTCTCCTTCCTTGCACTCAGGGAGCTTTCTATCCTTGGCAAACAGATCCCCAGCCTCGCATAGGTTACCCGCCACGGTGACGATTTCTTCTCTTCCTCGAACACAACTGGCATTCAATATGGGATGGTAAGAGCCGTACATTGCTGGTCGGATAAGGTGATTGAACCCGGTGTCAATGCCTACGAATGTCCTGTGAGGGGTCCTTTTCACGTCGGTAACTGTAGCCAGCAGAGTTCCGGCTTCTGCAACCAAGTACCTACCTGGTTCCAACACCATGGTGAGCTCTTTGCCATAGGCCCGGCAAAAGTCGGCAAACAAAGCAGAGGCCATGCGGCCAAACTCGCGGATGTTCAGGCGCCTCTCATCTGGCCGGTAAGGGATGCCCAATCCTCCGCCAAAGTCAACGAATTCCAAATGAGCTAGTCTTGCCGCCGTCGCCAGGAGGGCTTTCATCCCCTCGATGAGGAGTGCTTCGTCCAATACATTAGAACCGATGTGTTGATGGATACCAACGATAGTCAGGTTATATCGCTTCGCTAGAGCCTTGGCTTCTTCGAGCTGGGTAAAATCAATGCCAAACTTGCTTTCCGGCCCTCCGGTGATGACATGAGCATGGTGTCCAGCTCCAATGCCCTGGTTGATGCGGATGGAAATGGATGAGCCCGGGCGCAACTCGCCATATCGTCTGATCTGTGCGAAGGAATCGAGATTGATAGTTACTCCACTGGCAACCGCAAAGTGCAATTCCTCTACTGTGGCATTGCTGCAGGTATAGAGGATCTGTTCCGGCGCAAACCCAGCCTTGCGCGCCAAGAGTATCTCTCCTTTGCTGACCGTCTCTACGTTGGCGCCCATCTCGCGCAGGAGTTTTAGGATCTCGACGTTGACATTCGCTTTACATGCGTAGTGAATCCTCAGCTTCCTATACGGGATGCTTTCCACTAGTTCAGCGTACCGTGTCCGGATCGTGTCCTCTTCGTACACGTACAAGGGGGTACCGTATTCTTGGGCTAAATCAACGGCAGGTATCCCACCCAAATACAATTGATTGCCTCGCACCTGCATGGCAAAACTCCAGATCACGACTGCCCCAAGGCTACAGGCATGTTATATCAATGGCAGTTTATAAACGCGGTAACGTTTGTAGTTTTCAGCCCCAAAATGTGAGGCCAATGTCGTCATCTTGTCGTTCTCTTCGGCCTGCAGAGACAAGTCCACCCAGCGAAACCCTCGCGGCACACCACACCTGGCCAGCTCCAGCAGCATGAGCGCTTCGATACCTCGTCCCTGGTACTGCTCCAGCACTCCTCCGATTTTCAGGGTAATCCGATCAATGCGCTTCATGTACCACCACGCCATCAGTTTGTGCAGCCCATCCAGGCGCCCATTGAGATGGACGAGCACTTGGTTGAAATCGGGGAAAGCAATCAAGCAGCCCACTGTCTTGCCATTTACCTCGCCAAACAGGACAAAGTCGGGGTCCACAATGGGGCGCAGTTCCTCGGCGAACTTTCTGAGGTCCTCATCTGTCCACGGGACATGGTCTGGCATCTGGCCTATGGTTGCATCGTACAGCTCGCGCACGTGCTGTAATTCGTTGTCCCAGTCATCCAGTTGCGCATGGCGAATTCGAATATCCGTGCGACGCTGCGCCACTTTCTCCAAGCGAGCCAGTCTCGGAGGCAAGTTGCCATCTGGCCCGATCATGTCCGCCACCCGTATCCGGCGACAAAAGTCATCAGCGTGTTTGACCATGCCAAAGCGCTCGACAAATTCCTTGTAGTAGGGGGGACTATGGGCGCAGAGCATAGGAGCAAGGCACTCTGCACCTTCAATCAGGATGCCTCGTTCGCGGTCGCGGTGGAAGTTGATCGGCCCGCGCAGTTCGCTCATGCCGCGTTGGCGCACCCAATCGCGCGCGGCGCTCAGCAACGCCTCGGCTGCTTCATAGTCGTTCAGTACGTCAAAGAAGCCAAAGAACCCTACTTTCTGCTTGAGGTATTCGTTGAAACGGTGGTCAATGAAGGCGGCAATCGTGCCTACCAAACGCGGACCCCTTCGCGCTGTCAGCAGTGTCACATCTGCCCGTTTGAAAAAGGGGTTTCTCTCTGAATCCAGTAATGCATCTCGTTCCTTGATAATGGGCGGTACCCAATTCTTATCCCCCCGGTAAACAACCCACGGGAACATGACCATCTCCTGGCGGTCACGTCTGGTCTTCACTTCGACTATTTCTACACTGCCCATGATTTCATTTCTCTCCTGCTTTGATCAAGACTTAGCTGTCTAGCAGCTACCTTTATCATGAGAACACTTTACCAGTGCAAAGGTTTTTCAGATGATTTAGTTGCGCTTTGCCAACGTCCTTCCTGGCAAACAAGACCGAGATGTCATCCTCATAGAGCAGCGTCCACCTCTCCGAGTCACGCGCACCCTCGATCATGGATTGCGTTTCCTCCTCCTTCGGCAGGAGCAAATACTGGATACCGTATTTAGCCAATCGCTCTTCCCAATGGTCATCGTGAAAAGTCAATATGTAATCCCGCACAAAGGAAAAGGGATACAAATGCACCCGGCCATCTATGAAGGAGCGCTGCTGTGGCCACAAGCGCCAGATGAGGTAATCGCCGTACTTTTGTGGATGGAAGATGTTGCCTGCTAGATGGTGCTTGGCAATATAGTTCATTGCGCCAATGGGCGTGCCCTGCTCAACCAGTTCAGATCTCAATCGCTCTACCCTGAGCTGCATACGAACCCAAGGCAACAGCAGAACGGTGAACGAGATGAGGCAGGCGAGTATAGCCCAGTTGAGCCACTTGGCTTCTCTTTTGCCCACTCGACGCTTTTTCAGACGTTGAAGTAGAGCCTCTAAGCGCGAAGGCAGGTGTGTTCTTCCTTGCGGAACAGGGATTTCGATGGCAGCCAGGTGCCGCGCCAGCATGGGTGCAACAATGAGCGCGAACCAAATACCATTGCGGATGGCTGTCAGGCCGAAAAGGGCAAAGGCCAGAAACAGGACGAGTTCTGTTAGGTTCAGTCGCGACCGGCTGTAGAAAAAGACTAACAAAGTCAGGAAGAAGGGACCGAAGAAGCAGAGGATGCCACTCAGTTCTTTGATGCTGGGTACCTGCCATTCCGTAACCAACTGTTGGGACGCCGGATCCACTTGCAACTGGCGCACATAGGCAAAGACTCGATAGCCTTCGGGGTTGACCAGACACGCTAGCACTGTGAGAGCGAGGATTAGAGCGAGTCTAGCCAGCGCAGAGAGCGCTAGGGTATCTGCGCTAGATGCGCATAACGCACGACGCAGTGCTTCAACTGCCAATATCATGCCCATCAGACCAATCCCCAAGACAAAAGCACCGTGCAAGTTGACCCAGAGAAGCATCAGCAGGGGCAATGCCCACAAGAAGTCGCGGCGACGCTCACGGTATCCCCACAGAATCCAGTAGAACAGAGCGAAGAGGACAAAGGAATAGACCTGTGGTCGGATATTGCTGTACCAACCAAGGACGGAGGCGGCAACCAGGCTACCCAGAGATGCGATACGCGGCTTGGTACTCGCCTCGAGAGACAGGCGAAGGATGGGCAAGAAAGCCACTAAGAGGAGGATAGCATTGAGCGTTATGAGCAGAGGGAAGTCGCCAACTCTGTATGCAAGGTAGTATAGCACCTCGCCCAGCCAATTTTGGTAGATGAACGGTTGCCCCGCATGGGTGAAAGAAAACAAGTCAACACGTGGAATCTGGCGAGAGGTGAAAATCACTTCTCCGGCCTTGAGATGCCACCAGAAATCAAGCATGCGCAGAGGATGCATCAATCCCATCCAGACAACAGCCATTGCCGGCACGCATATCCATAGCGTCTCGATGCGCAGCCGGGGTATAGCTACCCCTTCGGTCAGTTGCTTCGTGCAGCGGCTCACGCTAATTCCTCCGGATAATGAGTAGCACCTTGGCAAGACACTAGCCTTCTTTGTTTCCAGGCCAGTGCATATAACCCAGCCACTGCCAATGGCACCCAAGTGAACCAATGATAATAAAGGCTTCGTATGGTGAGCATGGCAAACAGCACCGTATATATAAGTACCAGCGCTCCACCTATTCTCCATGTCCAGCGGATTGGCAACTCCCCACGCCATAACCAGGTGGCGAGCTGAACCACGGCTGGGACTAATACAACCTGGTCAAAAGTAAACCCATAAGGCGCCAGGGGCACAGAGACAAGCAGTGCAACATTCATTGCCGTCAGCCAGCCATATGAATCAGCCATTCGTAACATACATGGTATAGAGAACAATAGCAGGATTCCTGCAAAGCGCAGCAGGTTAGTGCCCAATAACATGTAAACTAAACCGCCAATAGTTGATGTTGAGTACTGAAAAAAGGCGTGACCATTCACTAGATGAAAATAAGCCGACACCCAGCGTGGGAAAATCACCCACAAAATGATCAATGAAACCCCCAGCGCAGCAGCCATACCCCAAAAGACCCGCCAACGACGGTGATGAATAACCCACAGCACAACTAGCAATAGCACAAAATATGTCACTTGTGGCTTGATTGTGGTCAAAAATAGCGCAGCACCTGCCAGTTTGTCTCGACCATTGTGCAGCCAGCAGGCACTCACCACTAGCCCAATCAGAAGCAAACCCGAGATTTGTCCCAGGGAAATAGTGACTAATGATGGGCCAAAGTACAAACCTAATCCCAACGGGATTAAGATGCGGCGTCCATCCACCATTCACCATTCCAGCCAGCAATTGCCAGGTTAGCACTGCTGATACTACAATCAGGCCGATATTGCAGATCATCCAAATACGTGCCGCGATATCGAAGGGTAATAGCCCTAATGGCAACAACAATATAAACAGCCAGGGAGGATTCCAGGCGGCGAGGGTTTGCCCTTCATCTTGCAATCGGTCAGGACGAGTCTCAAGTTCCAGCATGCGCAGCGAGTCTAGATCAAAGGGATTCCCTCCAGTGGCAAATAAGTGCGTAGCAGACCAGTAAACGAGGAAATCTTTCTCACCTTCATCAACTCGAGAGATTACCCCGTTTAGGGCTATGAGCAGGATTATAATAAGCAACAAACGCCTTGTCTTGTTAGCAATCATGTTCGTCCGCAAACAGCGTTTGTGAATTTTTAGAACGGGTCGTTTTAAGCCAAGTCCTTACTACAGACCAGCTTACTATGAACACTCTTTGCAAAGCGCCCCACTCCGATGCACCAAGCCATTAACGGTGCTCTAGGACGGTCCCTTCGGCATCAACCTGACCACGCCACAGGAATGCTGTGCTGGCGTTGCTCAACTCAACTTCATAAATGACTTGCTCAGGGCTTGCTAGGTCATACTCTACCGTCATCGTCCAAGCCCTAGCGGTGAAACGGTACGACTCCCGTCCGGCTGCCCCCTCCGGGGTCGTGCGCTCTCCTATCCAGGCCAAGTCTTCGGCTGGTGCCTGGGCAGGGTAATGTTCCCTAACGTGAGCAAACACGATCTCACGCACGATCAGCACTTCAATGGCTACGTTCAGATTCGATTCCAAAATTGTATAGTTTGCATCCAGGGTGCCTGTCCAATGAAAAGCCGTCTGCTGGTTGGTGAGTTCCATCTCGTAGATGAGGTATCCTGGTGCGATCTGCGGAGTGCCAATCCACATCAGCCAATCGCCGCTGACAAATTCGTAAGAGGAGGAGCCCACCACTCCAGGTGGCGTGGTATTCCGTCCTACCCAGGAAAGTCCCTGCGGTGGTGCTTGGCCAGGGTAAGTGGTTTGGAGAAAAGCCAGTGCAGCATCGCGCGCTGCCATAACCTCCGCGGGGATGTCGGATGGAAGTGTCGCCGTTGCAGTTGGAACCGCAGTAGGAGGCTGAGTCGGCGTTGGTGTAGGAGTTTTCCAGAATCCATCGCAAGCGGTGATATTGCCCATTAAGAATGTCATCGCGATGATCGCGATCAAGATGCCCAGGTCATGTTTGGTTAATCCCATCTTCTCCTCCCAGCATGGCGCTAACTACACTGCTTCGCCAGTATAATTTGACACCCAGTGTAGCACAAAAGCAGACAAACGCCAATTCGGCGGTTTCGCTCCAAACCCTCCAGGAAATCCGTTGACAATACGCGACCCAGACAATCAATGGACTTTGGCCATTGCCCGAAATGATGTAGGTCTTACTCCCATGTGTTGTACCATGCTAGGTCGGCGATATGAAAAATTTTCATCTTTGCCTGACAGAGCAGGCTCGAGCGAGCAAAATGAGCAGCAACACGCACTAAAAACAGTATCCCCATGTAGCCAGCCACTAGAGGTGCTATCGCTTGTCCCCTTTCCTTGGCAGGCTGTGGCCGAACGTCTGAGATGTGGTGAACTAAGATGACAAAATTGTCATCATAACGAGCCTTTTCACCCGTATTTTTTCATCTTATTTTCATCTTCGCTACGTCATCCGCTATGAGAAGTTACAGCAGTGCTAATTTTCCGTTGCCGTTGGGTTGCGTCAGGAGAAGAAGCAATGGCTTTCATCATCGTAACAGATGCCGATCCTAGTTTAGGCGCCCTCTTGCAGCAAGAATTTCAGCGCCAGGGCCATCAAGTGCTCATTGCGCGCAGCGGGCAAGATGCGCTGCAGCTCGCAGAGCGTTATCGTCCGGATTTACTCGTGTTGAATGCGATGCTCCCGCAGTTCAGTGCCGTCGAGGTACATCACCGACTCAAGGCGATCCCCTCTTTGCACAACACCCAGGTGCTTTTCTACTACATTCAATTGCGCGTGGAGGAAGAGCCGAGCAATCTGTCCCACACAGTAGATGCCTATGCTCACAGAGCCTCCCCAATCAGCGAACTTGTCACGCGAGGCAATGCTCTCCTGCGTCGAGGCCCTACCACGCAAGCCCCGACCCTTTCCGATCACCTCATCGCAGGCACGCTCATCCTGCATTGCCATAACATGACCGTTGAAAACAACGGTCGTATCTGTAGCCTTACTCCCACTGAGTTCGAGCTCTTGCGCTATCTCATGCTTCATGCCAATGAGACCTGCTCGACCAGGCGTCTCTTGCAACACGTTTGGGGTTATCCCCCGGGCGTGGGCAGCACCGATTTGGTGCGCTCCTATATCCGCAGCCTGCGCAGCAAAATCGAAATGTGCCCTGCTCATCCCGTGTACCTGCGCACAGTCCGGCATCGGGGTTACATGTTGTGCAGCGACGGCAACCTGGAATGCGATGAAGACCGGTGGATACCACAGCAAAAGCAAGCGGGCAGGAAAATCGCAGCGGCCCCAGGATAATTTGGGGATAATAGAATTGTGGGTACAATGCATATTTTATCAAGCCCCAACGGCTGAAGAAACAAACGATAAAGTATCTATTGAATATCTAAATGGTAACCATTAAGTTTCACAAAACTTTCACGCTTATTCACGCAGCTTTCACGTTGTGGAGCCAAAAAGGTGCTATATTGTAAGTAGTTTCACATGCTTCCTCATTATTTTGGATCGTTTCAATACATAGCATCTAGACCTGTGAGGAGATGGGAGTGGGCAACAACGAGAAAAAGGTACTACTGAAAGCGCGTGAGGCGGCAGAATACTTGCGCATCAGCCTGTTTACCTTGAACAAGATCGAGCGGCAGAATTTGTTGATACCCTTTCGTACCCCAGGTGGACATCGCCGCTACAGCCTGGAGATGTTGAACCAATATCTGGAAGAGAACCGCTTTCCCAAGAACCACTTAAGAAACCATACAGAAAGGAGGTGAGAAGAGATGCTGTGGCCCACGATTTGGTCCTGGCTGCGCCGTGAGGAAGGGCAGGACCTGACCGAGTACGCCCTGATCATCGCGCTGATCGTGATCGTCGCTGTCGTCGCGGTCCAGTTGCTAGGCGAGAGCATCAGCAACGTACTAAGCAATGTTGCCAGTACGTTGGCAGCCACGCTTCAGTCTGGATCGTAACGAACTCCATCCCAAAACAGGGACCAGGCAAGAGGGGCAAAGCACGTGGTCAGGCGGTGCTTTGCCCCGCCTTTTCTTATCCGTTGTTGTCCTAAGAACCGTGAACACGTCATTGCGAGGAGCGCTTTGTGCGATGAAGCACTCCCAGGGAAGTGGGTTGGGAGATTGCTTTATTGTGCCCGCCATGAAACAGGCTATAATAAAGGGCAAGAATAAAAGATGGAAGGAAAAAGCTACATGCGTGGGCAGAGCCTGGTCGAATTCGCCTTATGCCTGTCGGTTTTGATTCTGATCCTTCTGGGGGTTTTCGACCTAGGCCGTGCGTTCCATGCCTACATTGTCATCACCAACGCAGCGCGTGAGGGCGCGTACTATGGCGCGATGCACCCTTCCGACAGCAGTGGCATTGTGGCGCATGTCATCAGCGAGGCACAGGGCTCGGGCATAGCGCTGAGTGCCGGGAACGTGAGCATCTCTTCCACCGGCATCAGCGGCACGCCCATGTGCGTCACGGTGTCCTATGATTTTACTTTGATCAGTTCCTTCTTGTTGGGTGGGCGGACGATTCGATTGCAGAGTTGCGCAGAGATGGTGGTATACTGAGATGGTACGCAAGCGATGGTTCTGGTTTGCTGCAACGGCTTCAGCCGTCCTGGCGCGGTTAACGGCTGAAGCCGTTACTACAAACCGTACGACAAAGCGTCAGCGAGAACGTGGCGAGAGCTTGGTCGAGCTGGCGCTGGTTCTACCTGTCTTGTTGCTCATACTCATCTCCATCCTCGATCTGGGGCGTGCGGTTTATGCGTATCATGTGGTGGCAAACTGCGCCCGGGAGGGCGCACGTTTTGGGGCGACGGCAGAAATCAACCCAACGGCGGTGGCTGACGTGGTGCGGAACACTGCGGTAGGGCTGGATACTAGCCAACTGTCGGTAACGGTAACCTACCCCACCAATGCCGTCAGGGTTGAGGTGAGTTACAATTTTCGGTTGATTACCCCACTCGTTGCCCTGGCGATAGGACGCCAAACTTTGACGCTCAGTAGTGCGGCGACGATGTACAAGGGGTACTGAAGCAAGCGATTGTTCCGTGGTGGAAGGAGTAGAGCGGTATGAAAAGTGCTTCGTGGAGACGAGAATCTGGGCAGGTCCTGGTCATCGTGGCTTTGTTTCTCGTGGCACTGCTGGCGATGCTCGCCCTGGTTGTGGATGGTGGCAACATCTATCGGCAAAGGCGCCAGATGCAGAATGCCGCCGATGCGGGAGCGATAGCAGGCGCACGCGTTTTAGCATACAGTGGCACTGCAGCCAGCGCGCAGGCGGCAGCCCAGGAATATGCCGTGCAGCGTAACCAGGCGGATCGCTGTGACGTCATCATCAATGGCGCGCAAGTGACGGTCGTGGCGTACAAGGACGTGGCGATGACTTTTGCCCGTGTCGTGGGCATCCAGCAGGTCACGGTTAACGCTCAGGCGACCGCCAAGTGGGTACCCATTGGCGCTTTAGATGGACTTGCGCCTCTCTCGATTCGCGAATTCGATTATCAATTTTATGTTCCTTACTACATTTGGGATGATGACAAGGATCAAGACCCAATAACAGGCAATATCTCGGGTAGTTATCGCGGCTGGCTCAACCTGCCCTGCGTTTACCCTCAAAGTTGTGGGGCTGCCGGCTCAGACCAGTTGAAAGATTGGATGGCCAACGGCTGGTCAGGTACTGCGAGCGTAGATACCTGGATTGCCGGTGACGGCGGGGTCAAAACAGCGGTTATCCAACAAGCGAGGGTGGGGCAAGTATTGAAGATCGCTGTTTTCGATCAGATCGAAGACAAGTATACTGGGCAGACTTATTATCATGTGGTCAAATTTGCAGCCTTTAAAGTGACAAGCGTCTATGCTACGGGGAACCCGAAGGGGATCAAAGGCGAGTTCCAGTACATGCTTGAATCTGGGCCATTAAGCGATGGCGCAGATGGTGGATATCGGATGATTAGTCTAACTCGATAGGGGTGTAGATAACGATGGGCAGACGAGCGGGATGCATTTGGATAGCAGCAGGAATTGTATTGGCCTTGTTGGCTGGTGCGCTGACCTTTTGGGCTATTGTCCGTGTCTCTTCGCAAGCAGCAGTTCCGACTGCACGTGTTCCCACGGTCGAAGTCGTGGTTGCTTCCCGCTCGATAGCCGCGCGCCAATTCATCATGCCCGACGATGTGGCGCTGCGTACTATGCCAGTGGATATTGTGCCGGAAAATGCCCTTCACAAAGTAGATGAGGTAGTAGGTTGGATAACCCTGCACCCCTTGGTGACTAATGAGATGATTTTGAGCAGCGACGTGGTTTCGTCTACCGTCCGAGGGGACTATTTTGCCTTTACTATGGACAAGACCAAGGTAGCCATGGCCTTTCCTGCCAGTGACCTGATGAGCAGCAACAACCTGCTGAAACCCGGCGACCATGTGGACCTTCTTTTCTCCATTGAGGTGCAAGAGACCGATGTGAATACTGGCGGATTGGTGACCTTTAACGCGCTGCAGAACCTGGAAATTGCCGCCATCGTTCAGCCGCGAGACGTGGAAACAAAAGCTCAGTCAGAGGCGACCGCTCAGCGAGCGCGCCCATTGGCCATTATCTTCGCCCTGGATCCTCAGGATGCATTGGTGCTCAAACACCTCCATGATTTGGGAGGCGTCGTGGATATAGTGCTGCGTGCTCCGGAAGCCAAGGAGCGTTTTAGCACGCAACCAGTTAACGAGAAGTATCTCATCAACCGTTACCAGCTTCGTGTTCCAATCGTACCATAGGGGAGGCGAATGCCAGCCACTATTCTGATCATTGACCAAGACATGGATAGCGTGCACAACGTCCGGCAAACTCTCGAAGCCGAGGGCTACGAGGTCGTGACGACGGTAACTGGTCAGGCAGGGATTGCCTTGGCTGAGCTCAACCGCCCTAATTTGATCTTGCTGGAGATTGACCTGCCAGACGTTGATGGCTACGAGGTTTGCCGCGCCCTGCGTGCTGTCCCTGCTCTGGCGAAGGTGCCTATCATTATCTACTCAGCGAGAGCGACTGTGCCCGATAAGGTCGCTGGTTTCAAAGCCGGAGCCAATGATTACATCGTGAAGCCGGTCGCCGCGGCTGAGTTGATCGTACGCATCAACACCTTGTTGCGTTCTGAAGAGGCTCCGCTGGCTTACACGGTTGCCCTCTGGGGCGCTAAAGGTGGGGTTGGCACGAGCACCATCGCGCTGAACCTAGCGGTAGCCTTGCGTCTGAAAACGGGTCAACGGGTAACGCTCATGGACGCCGCGATGTGGGGGGGAACACTGCCCATGATGATGAACCTGGCGCCCAAGCACACGATTGCCGATCTAGTGCCTCGACTCTATGACCTGGATTCAGAGCTACTGGCCTCGGTCCTTGCCACCCATTCGTCGGGAGTGCGCGTTCTGGCATCCGAGCCATGGAGCAAGAACGGCAGCACAGTCCAACCTACTCACTTGGAACGCATTCTGAATTGGCTGGAAGAGTCCAGTGACTACCTTATCGTGGATGCGGCATCGTCTCTGGATCATGTTACGCTGTCTTTGTTGCAACGCACACAACCCCTGGTGGTACTGACTCCGGAAATGACCTCGTTGCGCAATGCACGGCTGTTAATAAGCATCGCGGCAACTTGGCCGCAGAAATTGGCAACATTACTGCTCGTGCTCAACTGCTACCCAGTCAAGGGAGGGATCAAACTCAGGGATATCGAAAATGCGCTCGGGGCTAAAATTGATGTGCAAATTCCCAATGACGAATCTTTGGTGACCTATTCCATCAACCGAGGCATACCTCTGGTTATGAGCCATCCGCGCAGCGCGGTGGCACAAGCCTTTTTTCGGCTTGCTGATATCATACGCAACAGAGCGGAGAAGAAGCGACAAGAAGCCAAGCCGCCTACCACTGTGTGGAGTGCGTAGGGGATGCCAAGTTCGCAGTATGCGCTAAAGTGCGCACAGGGAGCTAAAATGCTTAGTACAAGATCTGGAGAGGTTCAATCGTGATGTGGGGTGCCATAGCACTTGGTGTCATGAGTGGCTTGTTACTCAATATGGCTGCAGACCTCTTGCCGCGGGAAGCAGGCGGGGCGTCCAAGATACGCCATCAGGCGAGGTTGGGCATCTTTCTGCTGGTGTCAGTTGGCCTGTGTGCCTACTTACAGCGCCGGCATGGTTGGAGCTCCAGCTTCTTCATGCAAGCCGCTTATTGCCACCTATTGTTGCTTATCGCAGTGATTGACCTGGAACACAGGATTGTGCCCAATGTGTTGATCGCTTCTGGCATAACGCTGGCTCTAGGGTTCAATTTTTGGCTGGCGACCCCAGGGTTGGTAGCTGCATTTTTGGGCGCAGTAGTAGGGGGAGGAATTTTTCTGCTATTAGCCCTTCTTCGCCGCGATGCCCTTGGGCTGGGCGATGTCAAACTGGCGTTTTTGATTGGGATGATGACTGGGTTCCCTTGGGTGCTGCAGGCGCTGACTATCGGGATTCTTCTAGGAGGAGCAGCCGCTGCTTTTCTGTTGCTTGCACGTCTGCGGGGTCCCAAGCAATACATGCCCTATGCGCCGTATCTCGTTGTTGGTTGTATGGTTACCCTGCTTTATGGTCACGACATCGCGTATTGGTATGTCCGCGCGGCTGGACTGGGAGGATAGGTCAGGCATGGCAATCCTTGGTCTGATTATCGGCGTTATGATGGGCCTAGCCGTGATCTCGCTCTTCGTCGGGGCTGGCCAGATCATCGCCCATCAAAGTGCTTCCATTAGAAACCGGCTGGATGTGCTAGCGCCAATCCCGACAGTCGCGACTGTCGGAAGGGAGCAGCAAGAAGGGAAAGAACGCTCTTCTCTGGCCAGACACTTGAACCGGATTATCTCGGGACAGACTTTTGCTACTTCGGTAGCGCATGAACTAGCACGCGCCAATATCCCATTGACTGTTCCCGAATATGTGCTACTAAACCTTGGCAGTGGGATGGTCTGTTTTCTGCTCTTGCTGCTTTTGTCGCGACAGATGCTCTTTGCCTTGCCGGGCATGGCCATTGGCGTATTGTTGCCCCGCCTCTATGTGCGCCGTAAGCAGACACAACGCTTGTATGCCTTTCAAGAGCAACTGCCAGATATTTTGACTTTGCTAGTTGGCTCCTTGCGCAGTGGCTACGGCCTCACCATCGCCATGGACAATGTAGCCAAACAAATGCCTCCCCCCGCTGCGGAAGAGTTCAGCCGTGTCGTACGAGAGATTGGCCTGGGTATGCCCATTACTCAAGCCTTGTTCAACCTGGTACAGCGTATCCCTAGCGATGACTTGGACTTGGTGGTCACGGCCATTGCCATCCAGTATGAAACAGGGGGAAACCTGGCCACTGTCCTGGAAACGATCACCAGCACTATTCGCGAACGGGTACGCCTCAAAGGACAATTGCGCATCCTGACAGCGCAACAATCCTTACAGCGCTACATCTTAACTGCGATGCCGTTTTTCCTAGGCCTTATTATCTACATATTGAATCCGCAGTACATCACTGCGTTGTTCACTCCAGGCCCCACTTTAGTTATCCCCATCGGTGCAGCGATCGGCGTGGTCATCGGCTACATAGTGATGGGCAAGTTGAGCCAGATTGAGTTCTGAGCGGGAGGGCTGGATGGATTTGATTCCACTCGCTTTGGGCATAGGGTTACTGATGAGCCTGGGTGTCGGCCTTACCTATGGCGGCATGCTAAGGTGGAAGACGGGTGAAACGCCAAAGCAACGCCTGCAGCGCCTAATGTCCAGCAAGAATCCACTGGAAGAATCGGAACTAACGCTGCCCTTTACAGAGCGCGTGCTCAAACCTTGGTTGCGCAGACAGATACGGGCAGCAGGACGGCTTGCTCCTGCCCGCTCTGTTGAGCGCTTGCAACAGAACCTCATCCGTGCTGGCTATCCCTATAATCTGACCGTGGTAGATTTCCTTGGGATACAAATTTTGGGTGCTTTGATTTGTATGATTATCGTGCTTTATCCGATGACTTTGCGCAAAGCCGCGCCTATTGGAGCCCTGTTCCTCGCGGTTATCATGGGTGCGGTTGGGCTCATGCTGCCAGATTTTTGGTTGCGCTCGCGCGTGCGCCAACGGAAAGCGCAGATAACCCGTGCTTTGCCCGATGCGCTGGACATGCTTACCATTTGCGTGGATGCCGGTGCGGGACTCGAATCCGCCATGCTCAAGATCAGCGAAAAGTGGCAAAATGCGATTGCCCAGGAATTTGGCAAAGTCGTAGCGGAAATCCGTATTGGCAAAACCCGGCGCGAGGCACTGCAAGACATGGTCGAGCGCACCAATGTGCCGGAGGTTGCCAGTTTTGTGGCTGTGCTGTTGCAGGCAGATCAGTTTGGGTTGAGCATTGCTAACGTGTTGCACAATCAATCGGAACAAATGCGTCAGCGCCGTTGGCAGCGAGCGGAGGAAGAGGCACGCAAAGTGCCCATCAAATTGCTCTTTCCGCTCGTTTTCCTGATTTTACCAGCGATTTTTGCGGTCACCATCGGTCCAGCTATTCCCATTCTGTTGGGCATTTTCAGGGAGATGGTCAGATAGCACTTGGAGACGAACATGACTTTGGATTATGCGAACTTTAATCAAGCAAACGAAGAGGAACTACAGAAGCAGAAAATAGATGCGCTGTACCAGGAAAGCCTCCTGCATTTCCAGAACGGCAGATGGCAGCAAGCAATCAACGGCTTTCAAGCCGTATTGCAACTCCAACCCGATCATGAGCAGGCAAAGGCTTTTCTGGAGGAAGCGTACGTGAAGGCTTCTTTGGAGCAGGAGAAACCCAAGCCGAGGAAGTTCCTGTTTCAGGGGAGGTTGAGATATCTATTCTTTGCCCTAGTCATGATCAGCCTGCTCCTGTTCTTGGCCATAGGTGTGCGCTGGGCTTATGTTCGCTGGATACAACCAGCGAGAATAGCACAGCAGGAAGCAAAGCAAAAAAGCCAGCTATTGGAGCAAGCTTACAAGTACCTGGCTGAAAAAGATTATGCAGCAGCACAGGAAGCATTTCGCACACTGCTGGCAGAGGACCCCGATAACGAAGAGGCTCAAAAAGGATTAGCTGAGGCACAGAAAAAAGCCTCTCTAGCCGAGACCTATGCCAAGGCGAAGGAGGCCATAGCAAAGCAGGATTGGGATGAAGCTGCGAGCCTCTTGGCAGCGATTGCAGCGCAAGATCCCAACTACCAAGATGTGCAAATGCAACAAACTTTGGTGCAGGAGCAAATCGAGTTGCGCACCCGATTTGACCAAGCCAACGCCGCCCATACTGCTGGTAACTGGCAAGAGGCTATTGCTGGCTATGAGAAACTCAGGGACCTTGATGCAGAATACCAGAAACAGACTGTAAGCGAACGCCTTTTTGAGAGCTACTTACAGCAGGGCCGCTACCTCATCCAGAGCACGAAGGGGGACAGCACAGCAGTGCAACGGGCTAGAGAATTGTTCCAAAAGGCGCTGGCACTTCAGCCCCAACACCCACAGGCAATGCAGGAACTGTCCTTGGCCGAGAAATACTTGGAAGGGCAAAAACAGCTCACGCAGGGCAACAGAGAAGCCGCTCGCGCTGCACTAGAGTGGGTATGCCAGCAACAACCCGAGTATGCGGGAGGAACTGCTAGCGCGCTGCTCAAATTGGCAGGTGGACAGCCAGAAATTGCCCAGCCTGCGCCCACCGGCACGATTAGTGCGCCGATTACGTCGGGAGAGACTTTCCATCAGCAATACGCTAGCGCTATGCAAAGAGGAGACACGGCTATGGATGCTGGGGATTACGCTCTGGCTGAGGAATGTTACCGTCAGGCAACCATGGCGGCCATTCACGGCGGTTATGATTCTGCGCGCTGGCTGTTTGTTGCTTATGTTAAAGTTGGGACAGCCTATGCCAAGAGTGGGAAGTTCGAGGAAGCGATTACCGCAATCAAAACAGCCATCTCGATCATGACCAAAAGTGCCATTGCCATCCCTGCAGAGTCGTACAGCAGCTACATCGAAGAAGCCGAGCGTTACACTCAGGGAAGGGATTATCACAATGCACTGATCCAATACGACCAAGCCTTGCGCGTTATTGGCAAGAAGTGCAACTGCGGATTAGAAAACTGGAGTGTGGTACCATGACGCTGCTAAACCAACGCCCTACTGTTTTAGACGCCAGCATAACCACTGCTGGCAACAACAAAGAGGATCTCAAACTAGTCGCAAAGTTGCGCGATAAAATCCTGTCTCGCCTCGACCCGCTGCTGGATATCTCCAATCCACGTATTGTGCGCCAGACTATCGAAGCCATGTTCCCCCAGGTCCTCTCCGAAGAGGACGCAGCTATTAGCCGCGCTGAACGAGTACGTCTCTTCGAGCGAGTCATTGCCGAGATTCTAGGCTATGGACCAATTGAACCGCTGTTGCGCGATGACACGGTCACCGAGATCATGGTGAATGGGCCTTATGCAATTTATGTAGAACGACATGGCAAGATCGAAAAGACGCCATTGACTTTTGAAAACGACGAGCATCTGCTGCGCATCATCGAACGAATCGTTACGCCGTTAGGGCGGCGTGTAGATGAGGCATCGCCTATGGTAGATGCGCGTCTTCCTGATGGTTCACGAGTAAACGTTACCATACCGCCTATTTCGCTCGTAGGACCTGTGCTCACTATCCGCAAATTCTCTCGAATCCCCTATACTGCCGAGGATCTGCAGACATTTGGCACGGTGACCCCGGAGTTCATCCAATTCGCCCGAGCTTGTGTCCAGGCACGCCTGAACATCATCATCTCCGGCGGCACAGGTACTGGCAAGACCACATTGCTCAACGTCCTATCTGGTTTCATCCCTGCTAACGAACGCATTATCACTATCGAGGATGCTGCGGAATTGCAATTGAAACAAGAGCACGTGGTCACGCTCGAATCGCGCCCACCGAACATCGAAGGGCGTGGTGAGATTACCATCCGTGACCTGGTGATCAATGCGCTGCGCATGAGGCCGGACCGCATTGTAGTCGGCGAGACGCGTGGCGGCGAAGCACTGGACATGCTACAGGCTATGAATACTGGTCACGATGGCAGCTTGAGCACCTTGCACGCCAACAGTGCTCGCGACGCCTTGCGCCGTCTGGAGACCATGGTGCTGATGTCAGGCATGGACTTACCCTTGCGCGCAGTTCGGGAGCAGATTGCCTCTGCCATTGACTGCATCATCCATCTGGAGCGCTTTAAAGATGGCTCGCGCAAAGTGGTGCAAGTAGCCGAAGTACAGGGCATGGAGGGCGATGTCGTCGTCATGCAAGATATCTTTCGTTTCCAGCAGACCGGGCTCAAGGACGGGCGCATCCTAGGTCGCTTGGAGCCGACGGGCATTCGCCCCAAATTCTGCGAGAAAATCGAACAGGCAGGAGTACACCTGCCCCCCACCATATTTGGACTGAATGGGAATTTTTCTGGCCGTAGACCATGAAGCTCTATCACGCCGACCAACAACGCTTCATCATCAATAACCTAGAAATCGCCACCAATGTCCGTTCTAGAACACGCGGTCTGATCGGTCATGCGCCGCTAGAGCCTGGGCAGGCGTTGATGATCCCCCAATCACGCTGGATTCATACCTTTGGCATGTCCTTTACCATTGACGCTGTCTATGTGGACAAGAAATGGCACATCGTAGCCCTTACGGAAAACTTACTGCCAGGCCGTATTGACCGACCCGTGCTGCGTGCACAGGCGGTAATCGAGATGGCAGCAGGGGAAATTCGCCGCCTCGGCTTGAAAGTTGGCGATCATTTGGAACTGCGCCCGTAAGTCCATACCGCGTGTGTTGCTTCTCTCTATTTCTGCTGACTGCTAACTCGGACAAGCCCAACACCCGACCTCTACGGGAGGTCGGGTGTTGAATTCTCATGCTCAGCGCTTAGTGGGCTTGGCTGGTATCCACAGCTTTTGTCCGAACCAGATAAGATTCGGGTTCGTAATCCTGGCGAAGGTGGGGTCTACCCTCGCCTTGGCATTAGTCCCATCCACGATCAATATGTACAGGCTCGGATCACCGTAGAACCTTCTGGCCAGCTTCATCAGCCAGTCGCCCCACTGGACGATGTATGCTTCGCCTGAGGCTGTCAGGTCCTCGGGCGTAGCAGGCCTTTCAGCTTTAGGCACGATAATATCGATCGCGGATGATTCGTTGAGGACATTGCCTGCCGCGTCCACCGTACGAGCGGTCAGTTTGTGCGTGCCCTCGCTAAGTCTGGCTACCAGGCTCCAGATTCCATCCACTCCGACCACTGCTGTCCCTATCTTGGTTGCGCCGTCCCATACCTCCACCGTTGCGCCGGGCTGACCTGTGCCACTTAGCTTTACCCCATCCGGCGTAAAGTCGGCCATTGAAGGGGGATTGAGTGTGGGCAATGCAATCGGCAATGCGGTTGGCAGCGCTATTGTCGGTGTTTCGGTTGGCAGCATGAATGCTGGTGTTTCGGTTGGCAGCATGAATGCTGGTGTTTCGGTTGGCAACGCCACTGTCGGTGCTGCAGTTGGCAGCGCTATTGTCGGTGTTTCAGTTGGCAGCATTGCTCCGGGTGTTGCAGTTGGCAGCCTCACCGGTGCTGTTTCGGTTGGCAAAGCCATTGTCGGCGCTCTAGTTGGCAGCGTTGCTCTCGGTGTTGTGGTTAGCAGTGCCATTGTCGGCGTTTCGGGCGGGAGCACAGTATATGTAGCCTCGACCGTGGGGATGCCAGTTCCCGGCTTCTGGGCATTGCAGGAGCGCAAGAGGAGAAACAAAATCGCAAGCAACAACAGCAATGCGCCAATCAGTCTGTATAGCTGGCAGAAGCGTCCTTGTGACTGGATCATTCTAGGGCATCTCTTCTTTCAGCGTGTCTGGCTCGATTAGATCTCACGCCCGCCCTTCAAAGTATCCTGAAGGGTCTTGAGTTCATCCCATTTGCCATCTCGCGCGAGCAGAGCTTGCTCCGGCCATGTCTGTGGATCGGCCAGATTGAAGCGCGGTCCGCCTGCGTCGAGGATAGAACGCAGGCGCTGCACGCTCGTTGCGGCAAGTTGTGCAAAGGTGTAGATGCCGTTTTGGTTCAATAGCGCGCTGATCTTTGGCCCAATACCTTCGATAATAGTCAGATCGTCTGGCTCGCTTGGTGCTGCCGCTGCCGTTGTAACGGCACTGACGCGAGCCGCCAGCTCCGCATTCAGATGCTCGATCTCGAGATCTTTCTGCCTCAGTTGGGCTCTACAGGCATCCAGGTCCGCCTGCACACTCTGCATTCTGGCGAGCTGTGCCTTCAGCGAATCTATCTCCAGATTGGCATTATCCAGGCGAGCTTGCACGTCTTTGTAGCCAGTCAATTGAGTCCTGAGTGAGGCGGATTCCTCGTTGCACTGCTCCAACTTGGTCTTGAGAAGCGCCTCTTCTGCCATCCGGCGTGGACGGCAGATTAGGTAATCAATGAGCCAGCAGATAAGCCAACCAACCAGCACACCGATAAGGAGACTAAGCCAATGCATTTTGCCCCTCCATTCTCGTTCGTTATGATATCATGATAAGATGAACCTCAGTTGGCCAACAGATACCATTATAAATCTAAGATTGGCTACCCACAAAATGCACAAGGCTTTCGCCATCTCCCTGTACTACAAGTCCGTTGTGTCGAATTCATCTCGTCCTCTCCTGAGCATTTGAGCATTGCAACAGGCTGCGCTTGTCCAGCGAGTAGCCCAGGACTGACGCCGTAGGTGTGGCACAAGCGCAGGCAGGCGTTGACTTTCATCAGACCTGCAGTATAATCCCTCGCATACGAGGGATGAACAAGGACAAGATTCCTTTTTCACAGCGAATTCAGAGTTTGATCTCCGGCCAATGTTTTCTGCTGCTTGCAGTCACTGCATTGGCAGCTTTGCTGAGGTTGTATGCCCTTCATCGCCTGCCTCCGGGCTTATATCACGATGAGGCCTACAATGGATTGGATGCTCTTGGCGTTCTCCATGGATTGCGACCGATTTTCTTCGAGGCTAATAACGGTCGTGAGCCGTTGTTCATCTATCTCGTAGCACTGTCGGTGTCGTTTCTGGGACGCAGTCCCCTGGCCATTCGTCTGGTTTCCGCCCTTTTTGGCATTTTCACCGTCCCTGCTGCATATCTAATGGCACGAGAGTTGTTGGGACGGCGGGTAGCACTGTTTACCGCTCTGGTAACCTCCCTTACATTCTGGCATCTCAACCTCAGCCGCGTGGGCTTTCGCGCAGTGAGCTTGCCCTTGCTGGCGGCGTTATGCCTGTGGCTATTCGCGTGCGGATTGCACAAGAGACGGTGGTACTATTTTGCGCTATGTGGATTTTTCCTTGGACTGAGCTTTTATACTTATTTGGCTGCACGCTTTTTGCCGATTTTCTTCCTGCTATTGATCGCTTACTTGTTTTGGCGCCGCCAATCAATTGGGTGGAGCAGGCTGCTGCTCTTATGCGCTGTCGCTTTCGTTACGGCTTGGCCCTTGTTCCTCTACGCCCTAGGGCATCCGGACTCGTTTCTGGTACGCCCATCACAGGTTTCTATATTCAACCCACTGATCAACCAGGGCGATGTGACCGGCACTTTATTGCGCCACCTGGGCAAGACCCTCGGCATGTTTATTTGGCGTGGCGATTTCATCCCTCGCCACAACATGCCTTATCGCCCTGTCTTTGACCCACTCATGGGGTTGCTTTTTCTGCTGGGTTTAGGCATTAGTTTGGCCCGTGCGCGCAAGCATCTGGAATCTGCACTCTTGTTGATTTACTGCTTCATCATGCTGACCCCAACGATATTGGCTGAGGATGCCCCCCATTTCCTTCGTGCTGTGGGCGTTCTACCGGTGCTCTTTGTCTTGCCCGCTATCGGATTGAACATGGTATGGGAGGCCGTGCAAGCCCGTACTTCGCGCCTGGCAGCAACACTATTGGCCGTTTTGCTTATTGGGATAAGCCTTTGTGCAACCGTAAACGATTATTTTCTCCGCCATGTCCGAAGCGAAACAGTTTACTATCACTTCGAGGCTGGAGCAGTAGAGCTGGCTGCAGAGATCAATCGCTTCACCGGCAGTGGCTGGAGCAGTGGGGCAGGATTGCGCGTGTCAGCATCCCCGGCATTGCCCCAGCGACGTGTGTATCTAGATCCACGTTTGTGGCGCGATTGGGCAAGCCTTCGTTACTTGGTACCAGAGTCAACAAGCGTTGTTTTGTTGGAAAGCGATGCCTCGCAACTGCCGCCAGTAGAAAGCATTTGGCTAATTGTCTGGCCGTATACAGAATACAACTCCTACCTGTCCTTGCTTCCAGCGGGAAGTCTGATCTCCGCCCGCGAAGGGCCATGGGAACGGGGCGATCTCGAACGCGATGCGCGCCTCTTGTGCATCATCTATGGAGCTGAACCTGCTAGCCAGGTGCCGGCGAACCTGCAGGCGCGCTTCGAACAAGGGATAGAGCTACTAGGCTACGAGATGAGACAGGAGTCCAAGGGCATCAATCTGCGTTTGTTTTGGCGTGCGGAAGCGACATTGGACACCGACTACACCGTCTTTGTGCATCTGAAACAGGGCGATCACATCGTGGCGCAAAGCGATTCTTACCCGGTGCAGGGATATTATCCAACCCACGTGTGGCGGCCTGGGGATGTCGTAGCTGATGACCATCTATTGACCACCCTGCCAAGTCAGGGCCAAGGTTACTTCATCGCCGTTGGGTTATACGATTTGCACACCATGATCAATTTACAAGTGCTCGATGAAAATGGCCAACCCCGCGCCAATGCAGTTACGATTCCGCTTCCCTAGCCTGGACTTGAACGGTACCAACAATTGCGTGGTCCAAACCATTGGGCAAGGGCAGCCTCGCATTGTCCTCAGGATCGTACAGACCTACCACGAGGCGCAAAGTCCCAGCGATATCTGCCGGTATCCAGAGCCCATGATTGTCCATGATTTGCTCACCAACAGCCCAACTCGGGGTAGGACGAAGCTCATTGACCGGAACTGAATCGTGCTGAGTGACCAGATGCCCATCCATGGCGTAGAGATGCACAAAGACTTTGTAGTTTTGTGGTATGCTCTCTAGTGCTGTCCAGATCAGGCGCACGTTCACGCGATCCCCTGCCTGAGTACGCGGGGTAAAGAGCACCTTTTCTAGGCGAATCCGTCCGTCAAAAGTGAGTCCAGGTTCAAGCTGCATGGTCTCGGCCGTCGGTGTGAGGTACTGCATGTAGAGCGTATCCTCGCGCCATTCGCCAAAAGCAGGGAACAGGTTCAAATCAAGCCATTCCTTAAGGGCAAAGTTTGCTGCTACTGTACCTTTGTACAAGACAAACCAGAGACGATGGTGCTGGCTGGCTGCTGGTAGCACTCGGTTGTCCAACGCTGGCTGGAGTGGTTCGATTACCGGATCCCAGCGCAGCACATAAGACCAAGCTGGGTCATCAGATGTACGAAAGCGCTCGTAAAGGCCGGCCAGGCTCAGCACATTGAAAAAGACCACATCATCGGGGGACGTCTTATCCTGCAGGTAGCGGTAATCGGCTTGGGGATCAAAGGCTACAGATACTTCGTAGGCCTTCGCATACACATAATGGTTGAGGGTGGGAAACATGGCTATGGCTAATAGAAACATCCCTAACATGCCCAGCCACTTAGCCCGCTCCCAATATGTGTTTAGCGCCCAAGCGATACCAAGAGCCAGAAAAGGACTAGCGGAGATCAAATAACGTGCGGCGAACATATGCGCTCTAGCGCCAAGGGAAACCGCACCTAGGGTCAGCGCAATAACCAAGAGGGGAAATGCCAGAAGACATGCGGATTGCACTTTGTCTCTCGCCAGGAGAATTGCCACCACCGGCAAAGCGAGGACTACGTACACGGCTATCCAGCCACTGCCATAAGCAAACACCAGGCCAAACACCCCATCGGATAGATGACGAAAAACGTCCGCTAGAGTAAGGACCAAGCCTGTGCGACTCTGGATACGCTCCAGCAAGGAAGGGACAGCGCACAGCAACCAAGGGGTATAGAGCAGAGCAATAGCCAGCGCAGAAGCCCAGAGAAAGCGCAAACGAGCAGGACGGATAACCATCAAAGCGTAGATAAAGCTTGCTACCAGGACAAAAACGGTATAGTAAAACGTATAGAGCGCAAGCGTGGCACTCAGCACAAATGCGATGTAGAAACCACGTCGCTCTGTCTCTAGGGCCCTAAGGAGAGCATACGTTGCCAGCAGGCTGAGGGCTACGCAAAGCGAGAACATCCGTGCAACTTGAGCATAATAAACCAAAAATGGGGACAAGGCGGTGACGAAAGCAGCTAGGAGGCCAACGTGCCCCTTGCTCTGACCAGTGTTGCTACGAATCCAGGCTAGCGCGACGACATAGGACAAGGGGATAGCCACAAGACCAGCTGCAACGGAGAGAAAGCGCATCAGCAGCTCACTTCGGCCCAGGTTTAACCAAATCTTGAAAACCCAGTAATAGAAAGGGGGGTGCACATCCAAGGCCGTGATGCGGTTGATCTCTGTCCAATCCAAGCTGCTCAAACCTATGCTCCAGCCCTCATCCCAACTTAGAGGCTGCTGACCCAAGCGATACATGCGCAGGGCAAAGGCAACAAGGACCACCGCGACTAATACCACTGTGCTGAAAAAACGCTCTCGAGAGAGATTTTGCATTTTGCTCCACACCTAAGCCATGAGTATAATTATTTTACATCGTGCATCCAAACGTCAGGAGGTAGAAATTCATCAATGTCGCTGAGATGCCTGGTTCGTACCCTAGTAGTTTCATGGCTCATATTCGCCTGCTCACTGCTGTGGCCGATCCTCACGTGGGTTGAATCGGCGGCTCAAGGGGAGTGCCCCGGCAATGCTTTGCTCAATCCAGGTTTCGAGGAAGGCTTCAGTGATCGTGGTGCGGGTGAAGTATCTGTTGCCAACGGGTGGCACCCATGGTGGCAGGATGGCCCTGGGCAAATGCAAGGATACTACTGCCGGCCCGAGTACAAGCCTGAGGATGCTGCCCGTTATGGCAGGCGTCGGGTGCGCAGTGGAAACTTTGCGCAAAAGTTTTTCACTACCTTCGCTACGCATAACGCTGGCCTTCTCCAACAAGTGCAAGTCCCGGTAGGGAGCAAGCTCACTTTCTCGGCCTGGGTACAAGCCTGGAGTAGCCAGGATCCCAACCCGGATACAGTAGTTAGTCCGGGGAATTACCGCGTTTATGTGGGTATAGACCCTACCGGTGGTACAGACTGGAACTCACCGAACGTTGTCTGGTCAGAACCGCGTATGGAGTATAACACCTGGATGCAATTGGAGGTCCGGGCTGTCGCCAAAGCCAGTACAATCACTGTCTTCTTGCGCGGCCAACCTGAGTTTCGCGTCCAATTCAATGATTCCTACTGGGACGATGTGTGCTTGACTGTGGTGCGTCCTGCGACGGCAACGCCGCGTCCCACGAACACCCCAAAAGATACTCCAACGCCCACGCTCACTGCTACACCGACTATGACGCCTACACCTACCCCCACCCCGACACCAGCTCCTGGGCAGGTATGCGTGAGCACTTTTGGCGATGACAACCACAACGGCCGGCACGACGAGGGTGAAGATCTGATTGCTGGGTCTGTCATCTCCTTGTTCGACAGCAACTGGCTGGAATTGGAGAGTTACATGACAGATGGTCTGAGCGAGCCTTACTGCTTCACGGGATTGGCAGAGGGCACCTATTTCCTCAAGCGACAGAATCCGCCAGGCTATGTGTCCACTGTCCCCGATGATTGGGCGTTAGCCATTGTACCTGGCGGGAGGACCGTGGTTGAGTTGGGGGCATATTTCCAACCCACGCCAACGGCTACTGCTACAGCTACGCCTACAGCAACACCAACTGCTACCCCGACGCCTAGACCGATTGTGAAAGAAATGGTGCGGGCTACTTATCAAGTAAGTGGCATCATTTTAGCTGCTTTAGCACTGGCTATACCTGTTGCGTTGCATTACTTGCGAAGGCAACTGTGACCGCTCTAAGGCCGAAAGAGAGAAGCAAGACTTGGTTTTGGGACAAGTCTTTATGGGAGTGGGGGCTAGTTATTGCACTGGCTCTTATTCCTGCTTTCCCTCTGCTCTTTGGCAATGGGCTGGTGAACACGCGGGCTGGTGGTGATAGCCCGTTTTTGCTGGTGCGCGTGCAACAACTTGTGCTCAACCTCAGGGCAGGCATATTTCCTGCGCGATGGATGCCTAATGCTGCCTACGGCCTGGGCTATCCCTTTTTCAACTTCTATGCTTCATTGCCATATTACCTTGCCGCTGCATGGAAACTGGTGGGCTTGAGCTACATCTGGGCAATCAAACTAACGCAGGCGCTCGGCTTCGTCTTTGCGTCTGTAGCCGTCTATGCCTTGAGCTGCGAGCTAGGGCACTGCCCAGCTGCTAGTCTATGTGCGGCACTGGTCTATTCGTGCGCTCCTTTTCACCTGGTCAATGTCTATGTACGCGGGGATTCCCTCTCCGAGTTTTACGCCTTTATCTTCTTCCCTTTTATCCTCTGGTCCCTGTTACGCCTGCAGAAACAACTCCAGCAGGAGACCGCCTCGCTACTACGTGCGGTTGCCATGGTTGCTTTGTCTTATGCAGGTCTGATCCTTACGCACAACATCTCTGCTCTGATTTTCAGCCCGTTTGTTTTGCTCTATGTCGTATGGCTAATATGGACTGGTCGGAGCAAGTCGCGATATGCTATGGCCAGTTTATTGGCGCTTGGTATCGGCATACTGCTGAGTGCCTGGTTCTGGCTGCCAGCCTTGACTGAGACGAAATACGTATATCTGAAAGATATGACCACCGGCTATTTTAACTATGCATTACATTTCCGCAGCCTGGACCTGGTGCAACGTAGTTTTATCTTCGATTACGCTATCACGGCGGACAAGCAACCCTTCTGCATGGGTCTGGTTCAGGCTGTGTTGGCGGCATCCGGGGTATTGACCATCGTATTCTGGTGGATTCGACGGCGCCGTATCGAAGCCCAAAGCGCTTTTGTCACGCTCTTTTTCATGTCCGCCACCTGGATGATCACACCGCTCTCCCGGCCACTGTGGGATCATCTTCCGCTGTTGCCCATAGTGCAATTCCCCTGGCGTTTCCTGTCATTGCAAGCACTCGCAATCAGCCTCCTCGTAGCCTATCTTATCCCAAGGCGGTCAAGACAAAACCTGTGGGTAGCGTTCTTGTTGAGTTCGCTTGTCTTGCTCTCTGCCCTTGCCGGATTGCATCCAGAACGGCTCCTCATTAATGAAAGCGATATTACTACACAGCGGCTGATGTTGTACGAGTACTTCACAGCGAACGTTGGCACAACAATCCGTAACGATTACTTGCCGCGTTGGGTTGACCCACGACCTTTCACTTCAGAAGTATTTTGGCAGGGTGAATCAAAACCTACCCCCTTGGTCATAGAGGGTCAAATCGCATGGGCAAATCCTCTCGTGGTGGGACCCACATCCGAACGTTGGGTCATTGAAGTGATCTCACCTGAAGCACTTCTGGCTTTTCATACGTATTACTACCCCGGCTGGGAAGCTTTAATAGATGGGCAGCGCGTGGCAATAGAAGCATTCCCAGGTCTGGGATACATCGGGCTACGTCTAGGACAGGGTCAGCATGAGATATTTTTGCGCCTGGGACGCACGAGGATACAACTTGGCGCCGAAATCCTCTCAACGCTAGCCTCGATCCTGATTTTGTTTTTGTTCATCCGAGAAGTACGGTTCAGCCGGCGTTTGCTCGTGATCATCACAGTCATCTTGACGACACTTCTAACAATGGCTATGCATGTACAGTCTTCTGCCGATGAAAGCGACCTAGCAATCACAAGGAGTGCTTCTGCAGAACGATTGGACCTGACGATGGACTTTGACCGCATCCCTTACCTGCATCACAACCCAGATGGCGTCCGCTTTGGTGATGCGGCGAAATTCATATCCTATGAGCTTTCAGCTTCAGAGGCTCAAGCTGGCGAGAGCCTGACCATTACCACGTACTGGAGCAGCGTCCAACGCGCCGACTTGGTAGTTAAGATCGCGCTCGTCTCACCTGCACAACACCTCTTTGCTGCGCCACAGGCGGTGGTAGCCATAGAGGAACCGCTTGTCGCTAACACCATCACGCATGTTTTGCCCATTCCATTGAGCACAATGCGGGGAATCTACCTCCTGAGCGTTCAAGTATATACCCCGGAGGGAGAAATCCGACCCATCACTGCGCGTGGTGAAACGCTAGGTACAACCTATCTGCTGCCGGTGCGCATTAATAACCAAATACTGTCCTCTACGGATGAACCAATTTTGCAAAAGTTTGGCGAGTGCATTGCTCTCTCCAGAGCGCAGACCACCCAAAACACGCCGGGCTCGATAGAGGTGATGCTAACCTGGCGAGTTCTCGCCACACCTCCTCAGAATTACAAGATCGCCCTGCGCCTGAAAGATCCATCAGGCTGGGATGTGGCCAGACTGGATACCCAACCAGGCTATGGTTTCTATCCGACTGGCATGTGGCATCCCGGAGAATTGGTCCACGATCATTACACCCTCGCGCTCGATGATGGAACACCACCGGGTACATCGTACAGCCTCCAAGTAACGCTCTACGAATCTGCTTCATTGCGACCCATTAGCACGGCAATGATCCCCAACGTCCGCGTTACTTATCCCACAGTACGCCGCGATTATCCAGTGCTGCACCACTTCAACCCGACTCTTGCGTTGAGTGCGGCTCAGTTGTCCGCTCTCGCACTGGAGCAAGGTGCAAAATTGACGATTTCGCTCAAGTGGGCTGCCGCAAATCGCATAGAGCAGGACTATGAATATCGCATATTGCTGCGGGACGCAGCGGGAACTGTTCTGTATCAACAGACACTGCCTCTAATCAGTGGCTATGCCAGCTCCCTGTGGCCAAAAGATGCCATTGTTGCCAGCCATTGCACAGTGCAACTGGATCGCGAATTCCCCGTGGGAGAGTATGCTGTAGTGCTCACCGTGCTCGAAACGCGCTCTGGGAAAGAAGAAGGAACCTTTGTTCTGCCGACACCTGTACGAGTTAGCGCAGCGCCACGCAACTTTGTCATACCGCAGATGCAAACAGCGGTCAATGCCGACTTTGGGGGACAGGTTCGTCTATTGGGCTACGATTTGCAACGCACGGGAAGGGAATTGCTCTTGACGTTGCACTGGCAAGCCCTATCTATCATGAACACAGATTACAAAGTATTTGTGCACCTCTTCGATCCAGCGACAGAGAAGATTGTCGCTCAGCAGGACATCCTTGCTGGAGGCGATGCCTACCCGACAACGCGTTGGGTGCCCAGTGAGGTTGTGAGTAGCCGGGTAGCGCTATCCTTGGAAGGGATAGTGTCAGGAACCTATTACCTGGCTGTTGGGCTTTACGACCCTGCCGGACGTTTGCCCATTGCCGCCTCACCCGATTTGGTTGTTTCTGCCGACAGACTGCTGCTGAAGGAGGCGATCCAACCTTAAGAGAGTCACATTCCCACTTGGCTAAGAGCGGAATGCATGCACCCGGGCTTTAGCGATGGCACGAGACTTCTACTTCCCCCAGCTCAATCCGAGTCCCCTGTCCCAGGCGTGCCAGACGTTCGTCCAGTATCGGCAGGAGTCTCATCGTGAAGGCATCGTAAACTGTCAGATGCAGCACGCCATGTCCAGTAGCAATCGGCGGCAAGTGCAAATCGTGGTCATCAAAAACGGTAACGCCACGGATCCACTTCAGTGTCGGTATCGCTCCTAGCGCAGGTGTTCCATCGTGTTGAGCACGCCACGTGCCGTTTACCCCCACAATGCTCACAGAAACGGTATAGTCGTTGGTAATAGGCTTGGCACCCACAAAAGTGGCCCGTGCATGCAACGGATCGTCATAGCACAAGCCGAGCGGGTATTCTGCCCTTACCAAGATCATCTCGCCGCCCAAAGGGATGTACCTCGCATCTGCCCATGGCATTGGCAGGTTCACCCGAGAACCAAGGGGAATCTTCCAAGGCCCCAACCAGGCGCTGGAAGCACCAGCGACAGTTTGTACCTCTAAGGCCAGACTCGCTGCTTCAGCCGGCAAGTCGTGCGCCGTTGTACAATAGGTGCCCTTAGGTAGAGCAGGCAAGGCAGCCATGGCTAAAGGGGAGCCCTTTGAGAACACCACTGCTCGCCATTGCTCTGTCACTGTGTGATCAGCGCGCCAGTGCAAATATACACGGAGCTGATCCGGTAGGCTGCGATCATAATCCGCCCCTAATAGGGTATAGCCACAGGCAAATGGGCGATACAACTCGTGCAATGTCACCGGGGCGGCATCCGAGGGTTCAACTGCTACTTCAGTCAGACTCACCATATCACCGCCATCAGCAGTCGTTAGCCTTTGCCAGCCGCCTCCAGCCAGGGTGATATAGACTCCAAAGATCAGTCGGTAGTGCCCAGGCCTTGCTGTGGGCAATAAGGGAATGCGGTATTCATCTACAACCACTTGGCTAACTTCGTAACGCGCAGCAGGATGAGTAGTATCCCCTTGGCCTAAAACTGTGCCTGTCTCATCCACCAGATGAACGAAGAACGAGTAATCACGCTCCAGCCTGACTATCGGACGCCAATAGGTGCGCAAGATCAGCGTGTCTGCCGGAGAGACAATGCTCTTCTCAAGTCGGTAGCCCACTAGTTCAATACGGTTATCGAATGACATCGTTGAGGCAAGGGCTTCGCCTGGTATTTGGTAAATGGGTGCAGTTTGCACCGCAAAAGCCCCAGCGAAGGGTTGAAATGTATAAGGGGTATCCTGAAACTCGGGATAATAGTTGGTGACAATCGTCGGGCACTTGGCCACAATGCTCTTCAAGCGCCGTAACCAGGTTTGAGCAATTGGTTCTGCTCCCTCTGGATAGACGTAGAGCACTTCCACGTCAGGACGCACTTTCTCGACGCGCTGAAGATACCAAAGGGGCGTCGCATAGTGCCAATTGGCCAGGATACAAGCCCCTTGGGGGGCTTCAGCAAGCAAACCTTCTGCATATTGGCGCGCAGATACATCTCGACTCAGTTGCCTGAAGCTGGGGTAGTTGCGCCAGAGCATCACAGCAGGTACCAGCATGGCTATAGCCAACACCAGAGATGAAAGGGAGCGAAGGCGCAGCAAGCCGCTGAATGACCACGCCCCATAGGCGCAGATGAATGCCAACGCAACGTAAGCGGGCATCAGATATTCCACAGTTTGTGGGGCACGGTAAGTAGCTGCAGTTAACGCATTGACCAAAAAGACACCGCCATAGAGCAGCAACAGCTTTTTCCGGCGTAGCAACAGACTGCCTGTGCCGACAATGCCCCAAACCAGCCAAATGGACGTAAATTCAAGGGCTAGGATATTCCCCAACACCCTGAGCCTAGCCAGCAACACAGAGGGCTGAACGAAATAGAACATATCCCCACGAAAGCCCAGGGCCAAAACATGGTTCAGGAATCCAGACAGACTACGGATGGGCTGTGGGTCAAAGGGCGCACCCATTGCGCTGCGCAGAGGGAGATAGAGCAGAATGGACAAGGACAGCAGAAAAGCCAGCAAGGGGCGCAGCCATACACGAGGCTTGCGCAATAGCGCAGGATCAGAAAGCAGCAGAAAAACTATATAGGGTGGTGCCAATAGAAGGAGCGAACTGTGATGAGTCAAGCCCAGACCCAGCACGAAGGCAAAGACTAGCAAGTAGTTGGGCTGTTTCTTCTCAGCATAAGCAACAAGAGCATGCAATTGCAGGGCGGTGAACAGCGCAGTTAAACTGCGGATATTTGCCGTCGTGCTCTGCGCCCAGAAGGTAGGGGCGACGCCAAGCATTGCGGCTGCAATCCAGCCGGCCATGCCCGATCCCGTAACGCACCTGACTGTAGAGCTCAGTGTTAACAAAGCGAACGCGCTGGTTACGGCAGAAAGCAGATTCACACGATGGGCAATATCTCCCCATGGGATGAAGGTAAACAACTTGGCTAGCATAGTGTAAAAGGGATACCCTGGGGGGTGAGCGATGCCTAAGACGTGGGCAACGAGCTGAAATTCACCGCTATCGGCCGGCAAGATAGTGGGGGCGAGTGTGTGTACATATAAAACCAAGCATGCGATAAAAAGTATCCCGTCTTTCAGCGATGGATGCATTTGGCGCATGTTGCTGTGTGCAAAAGCGATGATAGCAATGAACCCAATGCTGCAGGCCAAAGTAGGACTCTGCCAAGGCCAGAGGATATAGAGGTAAAGAATCAAGAATGGAGAGGAATCTAAAGGGCGCTTACGACCCCATAGAATCAACGAACCCCCTGCCAATACCGCTATAGCGGCGCTGGCGAGCCATAGAAGCAGGAAGGGAATGGGGTATGGAAACACCTCCACGAATATTCGGCTCACATAGAAGCCCAGTGCCAGTACAGATAGCAATGGTAGATAGGGGCGAACTGTGTCACGACCCCACTGGCGCTCGCCCTTCTCACTCCTCCAGAGATGCTCAATCTTGGCGAGCAGCGTGTTCACCTCCCCTAGTACATGTCCCAGGACATATCATCGGTGCGGAGCACGAAACAGGTGACCCCATCCCAGAACAAAACGCCGCGTTCGAAGTCTTGCAATGCTCCATTGAAATGGACAATAGGATCCTTCTGGCCCTTGGGATTCTGAAGCACTGCCCATCCCAGGCGTTCCCGCAGCCAAGCGTTCTCGCGCCAAATCTTGCCAAACCTTCCCGTAGGCTGGGCATAGATCGGCCCGCCAGGCATGGGTGTCGGTTCAATTACAGCCGGGGAAACCTCTGCATCAGAAGGCTGAAAGGTGTCCACGAAGGCTCCCCAGCCCTCAGCCTGCGTTCTCTCGAAAAGCACATAAATCAGTCCGCTATCTGGGCGCCACAGCATGCGCCCATTTTGGAAGTATACTTCCTCACCTTGCACCCCGATTTGCTCCCCAACCGGGCAGCCCAGCCGCGTGCGCACAGGGTCGTTTCTCCACACATCCCCTAAACCCCACATGGGAGTGGCAAGGCAAGTAGGTTCAGGCAATGGCAAACCAAAAGTGGGGGTGGGTGAGGACAAGGGGGCAGCAGAAGGCATCGGAGTATTGGTTGGCACGGGTGTAAGGAGCACAGGTGCCAGCGTTGGTGTAGGAATGGATTCAACTAGAGTGGAATCGAGTAGCCCAGGTGTCTGCCCGGGAAAACGCAAGGCGCCGCATCCTGTCAGTACAGCCAGTAAAAACAAAAGAAGGCCCAACCCTGCTTGGGTCCAATCCAATCTGGACCTGTGCTCAGGAGCTCCCATAGCGGATTCACCGGTTCCCTTTCAACAGGTCGAACCACTCTGGCCAGTGGGAAAGCGATGAAGCAGCAAGTGCTTCGGGCTGAGACACCAAGGTTGGGGTCGTGAGCATGATAGGACGGCTTCGGAAGATCGAGATGATTGGGTTTTCGCCCGGTTTGACCCATTTGTACTGCTCGCGTGCTACCTCTTCTATATATTCTGGAGTTTGCACATGTTCCAGGCGCTTCTTGAGGCTTTCCTGCTCTTCTCGCAGCGCGGCAACTTCTGCACGCAGCACGGCATTGTATCGCTGTACGCGATATCCTTCCACTGCCTTACCACCAAATGCAAGGACGAAGAAAACGGCGGCAATAGCAGCAAGCACGGTTATGATATCGGTTTGTGGAATTGGCAAACGTTGTCTTCCGTTCCTCATTGTCCACACCCCAGCATACAATAATTTTGCAAAGAAGATGACTGCTTTACCAAGCTCTTATGCTAAAATAATATACCCATTTTGCTATGGAGTCAATTCGGTGTACACGGCTGCAGATTCTCTTGAACAGGCATTTGCTCGCTCACGCTGCCAGTGCTACAATGTAAGCGCCGTGATAGATATTGGATGAAGCAAGGGAAAGACCGCTGCGATACGGTTTTGACAGGAACAAGCCTTGTTGCGGGCAAGTCAGTACTATGGTTATTAAAGGAGGAGACATGAGCAAGGCAAAGGGTAACCTCGTCGTTGGGCAGTCTGGCGGGCCAACAGTAGCCATTAACAACAGTCTATGTGGGGTGATCCACGAGGCAATGGCTCATGATGAGATTGGTGAGATTTACGGCATGTACCGAGGCATCCGCGGTTTGCTGCAGGACCAGTTTATCGATTTGCGACGGCAATCCCCAGAGGTAATTGAGGGTTTGCGCCATACGCCCGGTGCAGCGTTAGGAACCGTGCGCTACAAAGTCACGCCTAAGGATTATGAACGCATTCTGGAAGTGTTGAAGGCACGGAACATTCGCTACCTGCACTATATCGGTGGCAACGATTCAGCGGATACAAGCTGGCAATTGCACAAATTGGCTGCCGATGCAGGCTATGAACTGCATGTCATTGGCGTGCCCAAAACCGTGGACAATGACTTGTGGGCCACCGATCACTGTCCTGGCTATCCCAGCGCCGCGCGCTTTGTGGCCATGGCCGTTCGCGATACCGGGCGGGACACGGAAGCAATGGGACCTGAAAGCCCTGTGAAAATCGTCGAGATCATGGGGCGCAATGCTGGGTGGCTCACCGCAGCGGCGGCATTGGCCAGGGAAGAAGAAGGCGACGCTCCACACCTGGTGTATGTCCCGGAACGGCCGGTCAGCGTGGAACAACTTACGGAAGACGTAAAACGCTGCTACGAAGAACGGGGGCATGTGGTCATTGCCATGAGCGAGGGAGCGCAGGAAGCGCCAGGCAAGACATTGGGCGAGGAGTATGCACCAAAAGAGATCGATGCTTTTGGTCACCGCATGAAAGGCGGCGTAAGCGACTTTGTCGCTACGTTGCTCACTGGGCGATTGGGGCTGAAAGTGCGCTTAGACAAGCCGAACTACATTCAACGCTCCCTGATGATCTGCGCTTCACCAATTGACTTGGAGGAAGCCTACCGGGTTGGGCGACAGGCGGTCAAAGAAGCTGTGGCGGGGCGGGCCGAGGGTATGATCACACTCATCCGTGACCCAGGTCCCGAGTATCACTGCTCTCTGGGCGTCGCCAGCCTAGGAGAAATTGCCAATAAGGAGAGGATGCTGCCGCCTGAATTCATGAACGAAGCAGGGAATTACCCCACCGAGGCTTTTCTGGCCTATGCGCGGCCATTGATTGGCGAACTACAGCCAAAGTATGTGCGCTTGGTGAAGTATTTCGTATAATGCTCCGTGGGATGCTAAAATGGCCCAAAAGCAAGCAGGTGGGGCTCCCGTGCCCAACGTTTGGCAGTATGGGAGCCCTTCGCAACACCTTGTCTTTTAAAAATAGCCTCGCGCGTCCTGCTAAATAACTCCCAACTCCTTGCCTACTTTGGCAAAGGCTTCCAAACCCTGATCCAGGTCATCCTTGCTGTGCGAGGCAGAGATCATGACGCGGATGCGCGCCTTGCCACGTGGCACCGTGGGAAAACCAATGGCCATGGCAAAAACACCATGGTCAAATAGCCTCTTCGAGAACTCCTTGGCTAACGGCGCTTCGCCAAGCATGATAGGGGTAATAGGCGTTACGCTATTGCCCGTGTCAAAACCTAGGCGTTGGACTTCTGCTTTGAAGTAACGGGTGTTCTCCCACAGACGATCCACCAATTCGGTTGAGGATTCCAGGATGTCCACTGCAGCCAGGCAGGCGGCAGTATCGGCAGCAGTTACAGCACTAGAGAAGAGAAAAGGCCGCGCTTTCTGCCGCAAATAGTCCACAATTTTGCGCTTCCCTGCGATAACGCCGCCAACCACGCCGAAAGCCTTGGAAAGCGTGCCAATTTCCACATCAAATTTGCCGTGCAGTCCAAAGTGGTCCACGATGCCTCGACCGCCCCGGCCCAGCACCCCTTCGCCATGGGCATCATCCACCATGGTCAACACACCATAACGTTCGGCAATTTCGTACAATTTGTCCAATGGGGCAATATCGCCATCCATGCTGAACACGCCATCCGTGATCAGCATACCCCGCCGGTAATTGGGCAAGTTCTCCCTGATAACGCGCTCTGCATCGGCTGCATCGCAGTGCTCGTAGACAATGATCTTTGCACCGGATAACCGACAGCCATCGATGATCGAAGCGTGGTTCAGTCGGTCGGAGAAAACGACATCTTCCTTGCCCACCAAGGGCGGAATTGCCGCCTGGTTGGCGCAGAAACCTGACTGCACATAAAGCGCATCCTCCACTCCTTTGAACGCCGCAATACGCCGCTCAAATTCCAGGTGCAGGCTAATCGTACCCGCAATGGAACGCACGGCGGCAGGGCCTACGCCGAATTGGTCAATCGCCTTTTTGGCCGCCTCTTTCATGCGAGGGTGATTGGCCAGGCCCAGATAATTATTGGAGCAAAAATTGAGCACTTGTTTGCCGTCCACGATGAGCCAGGGGCCTTGGGCGCTCTCAATTGTTGGGATACGGATAAACAGCCCTTGCTCCTTCAGGCTGGCAACATCTTCGTCAATGAAAGCCAGCTTATCCTTTTCCATTCCTTTCCCCTCCTAGATCAAGTTATGGACCACACCACGAGCATCTCGCGGTCCATTGCACTCCTTACCTTGCTACCTGTTTCTATAACTTCCCTTCCGCGTGCTTCTTCCCCAACTTCTCCAGCATATCCGCTACCATTGTTGCCAAGTCATAATCCGGTTTCCAGCCCCAATCCCTGCGCGCAGCACTGTCGTCAATGCTCCGTGGCCAAGAATCTGCAATTTGCTGACGAAAGTCAGGATTGTAGGTGCAAGTCAGGTCAGGAATGTGCTTCTTGATTTCGGCCACCAACTCTGCCGGCGAGAAGTTGAACGCAGCCAGGTTGTAGTCGGAATGCCGGGTCAACTGGGAGAGATCCGCTTCCATCAATTGTATGGTGGCCTTGATGCAGTCCGGCATGTACATCATAGGCAAGACGGTGTCTTCTCTCAAAAAGCAATTGTAGCGTTTGTATTTGATGGCCTCATAAAAGATCTCCACCGCATAGTCCGTAGTACCACCGCCTGGCGGTGTCTCGCTGCTGATGATGCCAGGGTAACGGACGCCACGCACATCTACACCAAAACGATAAAAGTAATAGTCGCACAACAGTTCGCCAGCGACCTTGGTCACTCCGTACATGGTTCTAGGGCGAAGAACCGTTTCTTGCGGTGTGTTGTCTCGCGGAGTTTCCGGACCAAAAGCAGCAATGGAACTAGGGCAGAAAACCCGCACGAGTTTGCGCTCGCGTGCCACTTCCAGGACGTTGTACAGTCCATTGATGTTTACATCCCACGCCAGTTGGGGGTTCTTTTCCCCTGCAGCGGAAAGGATGGCAGCCAGGTGATAAATAGTGTCAATGCTGTACTTGTCCACCACCGCTTCGATCGTTTCCCGTCTGGTTACATCAATGAATTCAAAGGGACCTGCGTCACGAAGTTCAGCGCTAGGAGGTTTCCTATGGCCAGCGGCTACGACATTTTCTGCGCCGTATCGTTGTCGCAGTGCCGGTGTCAATTCAGAGCCTATCTGACCAACAGCACCAGTAACCAGAATACGGGGACTTTTGCCTGCAAATGTCTTTTTGGCCATGTTCTCTCCTTTGAGAAATCTTGTATTGCTCTGTCCCTTGAGTATAACACAGGTAACTGTACCTGGCAAAGATCGCGTGGATGCAGATTCAGGGGACTTATTCTGCTACGCTAAATGGCTTGAGCACCGGGCTTCCGCTGTTTATACCAACTAGTTGACTTACTTTTTGTTCCGCTTCATCGAGTTTGCTCTCGCATAGCCTGGCCAGCAGCACACCTTTTTCGAACAAAGCCAGGGATTGCTCCAATGGCAAATCGCCGCTTTCCAAGAGTCGCACGACTTCCTCAAGTTGTTGAAATGCTTGCTCAAAGGTCAGATTGGCTATTTCCTTTCCTTCCATGGGCATTCTCCTTCAGCTTCTCTACTATCCCCTCAATCCACAGTGCTCGTGAAATGACCATCGCTGATGCGAACATCCAGCGCATCCCCAGAAGCCACTTGGGACGTGCTCTTTACCACTACGCCAGTATCACGACGGGATACAACTGCGTAGCCACGATCTAAGATGGATTGTGGGCTCAAGGCCTGCAAACGAAGCCTGAGGCTGGTCACCTGCTGTCGCAGCAGAGTCAGATGATGTTTTTGTGCCCTCCACATTTTTTGGCGTTCTTCGTCTAGACTCTGGCGCCAACTATCCACCATAGCCTTTGGAGAGAACCGACGTAGAACGTCCATCGCGTGCTCCACCTCTCTTAGGTTCTCCGCAAAGCGTCGTTTCATCTGCTGATAGAGGGCATCACGGTACTGCGCAATCTGGGCGTGCAATGCCTGCCGATCAGGTACTGCGAGCTCCGCAGCAGCCGACGGGGTGGGGGCTCGCATATCAGCCACAAAATCTACAATCGTGTAATCCGTTTCATGCCCTATTCCGGAGATAATCGGGATTTTAGAAGCAAATATAGCACGCGCGACTCGTTCGTCATTGAAAGCCCAAAGTTCCTCCAAAGAGCCTCCGCCACGAGCGACAATGATCAAATCCACATCAGCATAGGCATTCAGTGCCTCGATCGCCGCAACAATCTGGGGCGGTGCCTCCTCTCCCTGCACTAACGTCGGCGCGAGAATGACCTCAGCAAGGGGGTAGCGTCTTTGCAGAATGTGCAGGATATCGCGAATAGCTGCTCCAACAGGCGAGGTAACAATGCCCAAACGCCGCGGAAAACGGGGCAAAAGGCGCTTGCGTTCTGGAGCGAACAGTCCCTCCCGTTCCAATTTTTCCTTGAGCGCTAGGAACTGCAGGAACAATGCACCTGTGCCTAGAGGTTGTATCTGATCCACATAGAGTTGGTAGCTGCCCTGTACCTCATAGACCGAGGCGCGGCCGTGCACGATGACTGCATTGCCATTCACTGGTTGATGTTCCAAACGCGGGACCTGGGAACGCCACAGCACGCAGCGCAGTTGCGCATGGGCATCCTTTAGTGTAAAGTAGATATGCCCCGCCGTTGACTGCGTGCAATTGGAGATTTCGCCCTCCACCCACAAATCCTGGAGCAGGGGGTCTATGTCGAACAGGCTTTTAATGTATTGGGTAACCTGGCTAACGGTGTAAATCTGCACGCTCTAACTATACTACATGGGGCAGCGATAGACAAAACACCAGATGCCTGCAAGGAACATGCAAGCATCTGGTGTTATCTGGCGGTAAAAGCGTTACATCACCACAAGATTGATAAGCTCGTCACGCACGTAGACGACCTTGACTACGTTCTTGTTGGCCACGTAGCGCTGCACCTTCTCACTGCCTAGCGCCAATTCCTGTGCTCTTTCTTCGCTCAGCCCCACTGGCACGGATAGACGATCGCGCACTTTGCCATTGACCTGCACAACCAAAGTCACCATTTCCTCCGCCGCTGCTGCTTCATCCCATGCGGGCCAAAACTGAGTATGCACGCTGTAAGAGCCACCGATACGCTCCCATAACTCCTCTGCCAGATGTGGAGCAATCGGAGCTAACATTAGGATGAGGGAGCGCACTGCCTCAGTCCAGGCGTCCGAATGGACAACAGGCGTGTTCTTAGCCTTGAGCAAGTAGTTGTTGAATTCCATTAATGCAGCAATAGCGGTATTGAAGCGAAAAGCTTCCATGTCGTCCGTTACTTTGCGAATGGTCTTGTGCGTCATGCGCCGCAGGGCAGCAACCTCCTCAGAGCTGGCCTGTCGGTCAAAGTGCTTGGGCGGGCTCACCACGGCATCCCAAACCCGGTGCAAGAACCTGTATACTCCCTCGATGCCGCGACTGCTCCAGGGGCCACCAGCCTCCCATGGGCCAATAAACATCAAGTAGGCACGTGTGGTGTCAGCGCCCATGGATTTCACGTAATCATCAGGGTTTACGACATTCCCCCGCGATTTGCTCATCTTCTCATTATCTTCACCCAAGATGATGCCTTGGTTGAACAAGCGCAACATGGGTTCATCGTGATCCAAAATGCCAATGTCTCGGCAGGCCTTGGTGAAGAAACGCGTGTAGAGCAGATGCATCGTGGCATGCTCAATACCACCGGTATACTGATCTACCGGCATCCAATACTTGTAGCGCGCTGGATCAAAGGGGCCTTTGTCATACCCTGGGCTGGTATAGCGCATGTGATACCAGGAGGAACACATAAAAGTGTCCATCGTATCTGTCTCACGTTCTGCAGGGCGGCCGCATCTTGGACAAGTCGTATGTAGGAATCCCTCGTGGTACTTCAGCGGCGATTCACCAGTGGGCAGGAATTCGGCATCCTCTGGCAGCAGCACAGGCAATTGCTCCTCAGGCACAGGCACAATGCCGCAGTCTGGGCAGTAGACAATGGGAATCGGGGCGCCCCAGTAACGCTGTCGCGAGATCAGCCAATCGTGCAACCTGTATTGTACATCACGGTAGCCAATGCCCTGTTTTTCCATCTCATCTGCGATCGCTTCCCAGCCTTCACGGCTTGACATGCCATTGAAGCGCCCGGAATTGACCATCGTCCCCTCACCTACATAAGCGGCCTTCAGTGGTTCTCCATCCCAATCAGGCGGTGCAATCACCACCGGTATAGGCAGGCGATAGCGTCGCGCAAAATCAAAGTCCCGCTCATCGTGGGCCGGAACGCCCATGATAGCACCAGTGCCGTAGGTCATCAACACGTAATCTGCAACGTACAAGGGGACCTTTTCACCGTTCATGGGATTGATGGCATATGTGCCAATAAAGACGCCATCGCGCTCCCTCTCTGTGGATAAGCGATCGATCTCTGCCATGCGCCGTGCTTTGAACTGATACGCCTCGACTTCTGCGCGATGCTCAGGCGTGGTCAATTCATTCACCAGTGGATGCTCCGGTGACAACACGGCAAAAGTCATGCCAAACACCGTATCAGGCCGTGTCGTGAAGACCGGGATCTTTTTTGCTGAACCCTCGATGCCCAATTCAAAGCGCACGCCCTCGCTGCGGCCAATCCAGTTTCTCTGCATGGTCACCACGCGTTCGGGCCAGTCGATCTTGCTGAAATCCAAGAGCTCTTCAGCATACTTGGTGATGCGAAAGAACCACTGCTCCAGATCCTTTTTGATCACTGGCGTGCCGCAACGCTCACAGTGCCGGTCCTCCCCCCATACCTGCTCACGAGCCAGCGATGTGTTGCAATGCGGGCACCAATCCACAGGGGCCATGGCGCGGTAAGCCAGCCCATGCTCATAGAACTTGAGGAAGAACCACTGTGTCCATTTGTAGTAACTCGGGTCGCAGGTGATCGCCTCTCGCTCCCAATCCCACATCGCTCCCATGCTCTTCAGTTGTCCCCGCATGCGTTCGATATTGGCCATCGTCCACTTGTAAGGATGGATCCCGTGCTTAATCGCTGCCTCTTCTGCAGGCAGGCCAAAAGCATCGAACCCTATGGGGAACATGACGTTGTACCCCTTCATGCGGATGTAGCGCGCCTTGGCATCCGATGGCGCCATGGCATACCAGTGACCGATGTGCAAATCACCCGATGTATAAGGGAGCATGGTCAGAAAATAGAATTTCGGTCGAGGGTCATCCTCGCGAGCGTGATATAACTTGTCGGCTTTCCATCTCTTCTGCCATTTGGGTTCAATGACCAATGGGTTATATTTCTCTTTTTTCATGCTAACCTCCATCTCAACCGCTGCTATGAATGCTATAAGAAAAGAGCGCTTCGCACAGGGGCGAAGCGCTCTCCGCGGTACCACCCTGATTGGTAGAAATCGGATTGGGGATGCCAGGCCACAACCTTGTGCCGGTTCCCATGTGTCGGTAAGATGGAGATGAGGGGATTCGAACCCCTGACCTCCTCAATGCCATTGAGGCGCTCTCCCAATTGAGCTACATCCCCACAATACGAATTCTACCCTCTTTGGGCGCGTTAACGGACACCATCCGTCTGGGGCTAACCCTCGCTTTGATCTGCCGTCATCATGGCAGCATCAAGGGGGCTCACCGCAGCAGCTCCCAGGCGAGTTCAGCTCTTGTGCTCCCTCTGGGCACCGCTGCCAGGCTTCCACCTCATTGATGCCTGGCTCTCTGTGAGGGATAGCCTACTACTCCTGTTCGCAGCCTTTGCTTTATACAGGCGGCTATCTACTACATGCCGTCTGTGGAGCTGAGGGGATTCGAACCCCTGACCTCATCAGTGCGATTGACGCGCTCTCCCAACTGAGCTACAGCCCCATTTGCAATCATAAGTATAGTGCAATCGAGCCTGCTTGTCAAATTCACGTTGCGCTTTGCCTTGCAACGTATTATCCGTGCGCATGCTACAGCTCCATAGGGAATAGCGATTGTTTTTAAGCCGATTCAGTGCCCCGGTGCAATATGGATGCGGTTGCTTTTGCTGCCGCATCATCATTCATAACGCAAGGCTTCTATCGGATTGAGACTGGCAGCACGGGCGGCTGGATAGAGTCCGAAGAATAATCCTACCGCCACGGAAAAGGCCACAGCCAAGGCAACTGCTTGCGGAGAAACTGTGGTAACCAAAACACCTGTATTGTTGACTGCCGCAGCAGCCAAAGCGCCAAAACCAATGCCAATGATCCCGCCAATAATGCTCAGTACGATAGCTTCGATCAGGAATTGCACCATGATGTCCCGACGTTTGGCACCCACAGCCTTGCGGATGCCGATTTCTCGCGTCCGCTCCGTCACAGAGACCAACATGATATTCATGATCCCGATGCCACCGACCAGCAGAGAAATAGCCGCAATGGCGCCCAAGAAAATGGTCAGAATATTGGTGACCTGGTTTAACACGCCCAGGATATCCTTCTGACTCGTGACGGTAAAATCATCTTGCTGATACCGAATGCGATGCCTTTGACGGAGCAGTTCAGTGATCTGTTCGATTGCTGCGTCTATCCGATCCTCGCTCACGACTGACGCGTTGATCAAAGATACCGCGCTTCCGCCACCTCTAGCCGTAACTGTTCCGAAAAGGCGCGTTTTTGCTGAGGTGATAGGTACAAAGACCGAAGTGTCAATTGACCCCCCACCACCCTGTTCCACCAAAACACCAATAACGCGAAATGGTATGCGATTGATGCGTATTGTCTGACCCACTGGGCTTTCTGTCTCAAAAAGGTCCAACGCTAACCGGCCACCCAGCACTGCCACCCGTGCCGCCGTGGCCAGGTCCTGGTCATTGAAAAAGTATCCCTGTTCCAGCTCCACCCTTCTGATGAAGGCAAATTCAGGAGTTGTGCCCACCACGCTTGCATTAGTATTGTGGTTTCGGAAGATGATCTGAGCATTGCGTGTTTGCTGTGGTGCCACGGCAGCAACATCCGGGCAATTGGCCGGATCAGCGATGGCTTTGGCATCTTCTAGGGTCAAGCTGGCCAGAGTGCCCATGCCAAAGGATGCACCCCTTTGTGTGAAACTCCCAGGGATGATGAAAATCAAATTCGAGCCAATGCCCTGTATTTGCGCTGTTATCGCTTTCTGCGCGCCCTGGCCGATGGACAAAAGGGCAATCACAGCACCAACGCCAATGATAATGCCCAGCATCGTCAATGCAGAGCGCAACTTGTTGGCAGACAGCCCATGCATGGCTAAGCGGATGCTCTCGACAATATCCATCGTTGTTCCCATCACTCTCTATCGAGTTCCGTGCGGGCAATTTCATCAGCACACGGCACGTCTATTCTTTCCTCGCCCACGACCAGGCCATCCCGTAAGCGCACGATGCGCCTTGTACACGATGCTACGTCTGGGTCATGGGTCACAAAGATGATCGTGATGCCGCGTTCCTGGTTAAGCCGTTGAAAAATGCTAATGATTTCCCTACCGGTTTTGGTGTCCAGATTGCCCGTTGGCTCGTCCGCCAGGATAATCGCAGGCTCATTGACCAACGCACGCGCGATAGCGACACGTTGCTGCTCACCTCCCGACAGCTCGTTCGGCTTGTGATGCAAGCGATCACCAAGACCTACGCTCTGCAGAGCCTCGATCGCTCTCGCCCGTCTTGCGGACATGGACATACCCGCATAGATCATGGGAATCTCCACATTGGCAATGGCGCTAGTCCTTGGCAACAGGTTATAGTTCTGAAAGACGAAGCCAATCTTCTTGTTGCGAATCTCAGCCAGTTGGTTGTCCGTCAGTTGGCTTACCGGTATGCCATCCAGATAGTACTGTCCACTGGTGGGCTGGTCCAGACAACCCACAATATTCATCAGCGTGCTCTTGCCAGAACCAGACGGCCCCATGATAGCCATAAACTCGCCAGGGGCTACTTCGAGGTCTATGCCACGCAAGGCAGGTACTTCAACAGTACCCATTCTGTAGATTTTGGTGACACCTTCCAACTTGATCATTGGGAACGTCCTCCAAATCCGAATGGGGATGCGAATTGCTCCAGGACATTGCGCCGCGGAGCATACACAACCACTTCCTCTCCTTCGCGCAAGCCGCTTACTATTTCTGTAACGAGCTCATTGCTCAACCCAATCGCCACCGAGCGCTGCTCCACTTTACTTCCTGTGAAAACCTCAACCGAGTACCTTGCTGCATTGTCTCGTTTCACGGCGCGGTTAGGTACCACCAGGACCCCTTCTTTCCTGGCTACAACAATGTCCACTATGGCGGTCATGTTGGGCTGGATCGCTACTTCTGCAGAAGTGACCTCGATCTCTACAGCATAGCTAACCACTCCTTGTGATACCGTACCCAGAGGATGAATGCGCGCTACCCTGCCCGTCAGTGTAGCGTCGGGGAAAGCATCCAGTGTAATTATTGCATCCTGTCCCGATTGCACCAGGCCGATATCGGCCTCATCCACGCTAGCGTCAATATAATAATGGGCTAAATCCGCCAGCACGATAACAGGCGTTGCCGCGCTCACTAACTCACCCACCTCTGCTCCTATGGAAAGCACCGTTCCTGAGAAAGGCGCTACAAGGATGGCGTCAGTTAGGCGAAGTTTTGCTTGTTCCAAGGCAGCTTTTGCCTGTTCGACCTGTGCTTCAGCAATCGCTAGTTCTTCTGGAGTTGGATTTCGGCGCAATTTTTCCAACTGAGCCTTGGCTTGGGCTAGCTGAGCAGCAGCACTCTTGAAAGCGGTGTCATCAATCGCCGCTACCTGCAGTTTGTAATTCGCTAATGCCCTCTGGTAGTCAAGAGTTGCCCTTTCGAGGGCTGCTGCCTGTGGCAGCATCCCGATATCGGGGCGCCATGCTACGCGGTCATAGGCTGCCTGCGCATCCTGCAAAGCCAATTCGGCTCTCTTCAAATCTGCCTCTGCCATGGATAACTGCTCATCTTTCAGGTTCAGTTTCTTCTTGGCAGACTCGTATAGCGCTTGCGCACTCTCCAGCGCTGCTTCTGCAGCAGCCAAATCTGCTGCAGATGGCCCAGCCTTGACCTGAGCCAAACGAGCCTGGTTGATCTTCAGCGTAGCCTCCGCCTGGGCTACATTCAATTCTAATTGACGCGTGTCCAACCATGCCAGTTCCTGGCCTGCTTCGACCCTCTGCCCAACCTGTACGTTGATTGCTGCCAGCAAGCCCCCAGATGGGAACACTAAGGTCACTTTCTTTTTTGGCTTTACGCTGCCAGAGGCATTGACGGTAGCCAGAATGGTATCTCGTCGAACTGGAACGGTTTCATACTCAATAGTTGGGGAGGCTCTTTGTCTTGCCACACGTAAGCCTATAAGACCAATAAGAGCCACCACAACAACTGTAATCAACAATCCGATATTTCTTCTTTTCATCGTTGGTTTCCTCTCCTGCTACTACAATGCATCATAATATTTCGCAACGCTAAATATTAATTATACTCCAATTCAAGCAATCGTCAAACAGACCTGCGCTTGCGCCAACAGATCGTTACCAGGTGGTACAGGCGATTTTGACAAAAGGGGGTGCTCCTGTGGTAAAAGAATTGTGGAAACAACTGCACCAGGAGGAGCACCGCCTATGGCCGATCTGGCCTACAGGGAAGTATACGCTATGAACCGCTTTCAGGCAAGAAAACTGCTGCTGCAGACCTATCAAGAAACCAAGAGCATCAGCGCCACTG